>ONVK01000160.1 GCA_900321255.1 uncultured Lentisphaerota bacterium
GCGGATGGACGACATGCCGTGCTTCTTGAACATCTGCGCGTGGAGCTTGATCATGTCGCTCGACTGAGACTCGAGCCCGACGACGTTCACGCCGCGCGAAAGCGTCTGGAGGTCGGCCTCGGGAGCGGCCTTGCGGAACTTGTCCATGACGTCGAACGCGTCTTCCTGGCAGTAGAAGTAGCAGCTCTGGAACCTCGCGCCGCCGCCCGCCTCGAACCAGCGGACGCCTGCCGCGTACGCCTCTTCGACGCAGGGGAGGAAGTCTTTCGAGAGAACGCGCGCGCCGATGACGGACTGGAAGCCGTCGCGGAACGCAGTGAGCATGAACTTTACATTTTTCTTTGCCATAATCAGGTTACCTTTCAAAATTCCATGGGTGGGGTTCGGGACCGCCAAAGGCCCAGTCCGTTCCGATACTTAGCCATTCATCGCCACCGCGATCGCGAGCGCAATGTCGGCATCATCCGAGGCCGCCTTTGCCGCAGGGGCCTTCTTGGGCGCTTCCTTCGGGAAGATCGAATCGAACCTTCCGATGCCGCTCATCGAGACCTTTGTGACGACGATGAGAATCGAGAGAAAGAAGTAGACGATGCCCATTCCGGCAATCATCAGAACCAGACCCTGGCCGAGCACTTCCATATTTCCTTGCCTTTCTTTAAAACCTTAGACCGTCTCTTTTCCGCACGAATCGACGAACGAGAGCTTCAGGGTGTCGAAGTCGATCTTCCTGTAGTAGCAGTTCCTCGGCTCGCCCGCCTTGTCCTTCGTGTGGCAGATGCCGCCGCGGCAGGGGCGGACGATGTAGAGGAGAGAGTTCTGCTCGCAGTTGACGTATGCCTCGAGGAGGTCGAAAGTCTCGCCGGAGGTCTCGCCCTTGAACCACAGCTTGTTGCGGCTCGTCGACCAGAGTATGAGCTTCCTCTTGGCGAAGCTCTCCTTCATGGCGTATTCGTTCGTGTAGGCGACGAGAATTACTTCCTTCGTGTCGGCGTTCTGCACGGCGACGGGGATCACCCCCGGATCGTGTCCCACGGCGGCAGCGCGGCTGTCCGCGACCTGCTTGCCGACTTTTTCAAGCTTCGTAAAATCAAGTGTCAGTTCCGACGATTCTTCGAGCTGTCCCATAGCTATCCTTGAACTTGAATGAGCGTTTCACAACATTATACCAAAAATTACCCCGCTGTGGACGCCCAACGAAAAATCTTAGTCGCAATGCGTGAGGCGGCGGAGCGAAGGTCCGAGCGAAGGGATACGGCGTATTCGCCGAGGGCCCCAGAGGAGGAGCCTTCGGACGCCGCCTCACGAACCATGCCGCGCTATGTCGCGGAGATGCAGAATCGCCGAATACGGGTCGTCGGAACCGCATACCGCGCGCACCACCGCCCAGTTGCGAGCTCCGGCGGCGAGAACAGACTTGAGGTTCTCTGCGTCTATGCCGCCGATAGCGACGGCAGGATAAGGAACCGACGCTATCATCTTGCCCGCGAGCTCCGTGCCGAGGACTGGGTCAGGGATCTTCTTCGTCGGAGTCTTGAACACCGGCCCGACGCCGATGTAGTCGGGATTGTGGCGAATGGAATCAAGCGCCTGCGCGAGACTGTGGGTCGAAAGCCCGACGATGCGGATGCCAGGGTATTTCGCGCGCACTTCCTCTACCGGCATGTCGTCCTGCCCGACATGCACGCCGTCCGCGCCAGACTCCTCGGCGACCGACGCGTCGTCGTCTATGATGAGGTTCGTCTCGCTGCCGCGCGTTATCCCGACAAGCCGCTTCGCCATCTGGAGAAGCTCGTCGCGCGACACGTCCTTCATCCGGAGCTGCGCCATCCTGACGCCCGCCTTGACCGCCGCCTCGCAGCAGCGTTCGTAGCCGACCTTGGGGTTTGTCATGACGAGATAGAATCCGAAATCTTCCATTGAAAGTCCCTTCATCTAAAACCGAGCAGCTTGTGCAGCTGCACCGAAAGCGACCAGCCGTCGAGCTGCACGAGGACGGCCTTTGCCGCCGCAAAATCCATCTCCCCTCCGCGCTCGCACGGCGAAATGTAGTAGTCTGTCGCGGCAATTCTGCCGCGGATGCCGCGGCAGAAGTCGACGATCTTCTCCGACGATGCGACGACACGCACTTCGTCCGCCCGCGTGAGCGCAAGACGGTCGGGGAACTCGGCCTTTGGCGAGCAGGCGACATAGTCGACGAACCCAAGCCAGTCCGCGTCGTCAGTTCCGTTCGTCTCGACCGCGATCCAGTAGCCGCGCTCCCTTAGCGCCGCGACAAGCTCTGGCATCTCCTTTACAAGCGTCGGCTCGCCGCCTGTGAGGACGACGCTCTTCGGCCTGTACTGGCCTATTTCCGCGACAAGGTCGCCAAGCGACAGTGAA
>ONVK01000159.1 GCA_900321255.1 uncultured Lentisphaerota bacterium
ATATCAAATTTTTATGATTAAGTCAATGTATCGCATATCTTTTGTAGATTTTAGTGCCTAATCGTCTGTTTAATTGCAGATTAAGCACTAAAATCATAGGGTCAGACCCTTCTGACACAGTACGAGTGACACAGTAGCGGGGGCGGGAAGGCAGGCGTCACATGTCTCCTATTGACAGAAGGCCTGTTTTGTAGTGGAGATTGCGCTTGTCGGGGTTCTTGGCAAAGAATGCCTCAACTTTTTCGGCAAGGCAAGCCGCGTCGAATCGCGAAGCGTCAATCTTTACCTCGTAGAACGCAATTTCTCTTGGGAAAGTTCGCGCACCTTTCTAAGTTCTTTCAATTCGATTTCACGCCCAAAGAATCTCATAAGGCAACTCCTTCGCCACCCTCGTTACGAAATGTCTGTTTCGTTAACGGTCGTTTCGTTTGCAAATAGTATCATATTTTGTCTCTACCCGTCAATAGGGATTTTAGACCCCCGCCCTTGCACCCGCTTTTGGGGACAGACCCCACGATAGCCAATAAAATCAAGGGTTCGAAGGGGTCTATCCCCAGATTTTTGGCTCTTCGGAGTATTTAGTGGAAGAGCATTAGTAAAAACTGGTATACTCTTAGCCGGGTGTTCGTTGGTAAGTCGGGCGGGGGCCCCTCAAGGCCCCACAAGCCCGACTTATCAACAACGAACGGCAAAGATGAAACTTTTCCTTGCCCGGCGCATGTTCGCGCTTGAAATCCGGCATGGGGACGTGGTAGCATTTCAGCTTGTGGACGCGC
This sequence comes from uncultured Lentisphaerota bacterium, assembly GCA_900321255.1. GTDB lineage: Bacteria > Verrucomicrobiota > Kiritimatiellia > RFP12 > UBA1067 > UBA1067. The sequence goes on from ONVK01000159.1 coordinate 777, forward strand.
CCGTTAATCTCTTTAACTTGGCTTCGGGCCATCATCGGAGACGCGGGGCGCCCATGTTCTTTCGGCGGCGAGTCCATTATGGCTTGATCTGCGGTCCGCATGATTTTTGCCGATCTACCGGACGGGCAATGATGTTCTGCCAGTATCGGTTCGCTTCCGACATCTGAAACACGGGGCCACGCCCCATACCGGAAAGGTGAACATAATGATAACATGCGGCATCGACATTGGCAAGGGCAAACATGCCGTCGCCATCATCGACGAACTCGGACGACAGCTCGTCCGGACGAGGTTCTACGACAACACCATGGCAGGCGCCGAAAAGCTGATGGAGGAGCTGGCCCGCCATGCGGAGCCGGCGCAAGTGCACGTCGGCATGGAGTCGACCGGCAACTACTGGCGGGCCTACTACGACTTCCTCTCGAAGAAGGGATGCGTCGTCGACGTGATCAACCCGATCGTGACGTCGGCGTCCTCAGCCGGGGACATCCGGGGCCGCAAGACCGACAAGCGCGACGCGGAGTCCATCGCGGAGGTCGTGATGCGCGGCAAGTACGTCCGTCGGAGGGATGAGGGGCTGCAGGAGAGGAAACTGCGCGCGCTGACGCGGCAGCGCGGCTTCATCGTCGAAGAGCGCTCCGCCGCGAAGCTGCATCTCTCCAGCATGGTCGCGGAGGCCTTCGCCGAGTTCGAGTCCCTGTTCGAAGACCCCTACGGCCCGCTGGCGCTTGCGGTCCTGTCAAAGTATCCGACGGCATGCCATATGGCGCGCGCCAGGAAACCGTCGCTTGCGAAGATCGTGCGGGCCCACACGCGCGGCAGGGACGCCGACGCGGAGGCACGGCGCCTGGTCGACGCGGCCAAGGACAGCATCAGCCTGGCCTGCGAAATCACCGACGCGCTCGCCCGCTGCATCGTCTCCTCGATACAGACGATAACGGCCCTGGACGAGCGGGTCAAGGACATCGAGAAGGCAATCATGGACTTCGACCCGCCCGACCTCGCGGCGAAGCTGATGGCCATCAAGGGCTCGGGGAAGGTCATGCCGATGGTCGTGGCGTCCGAATTCGGAGACATCTCGCGCTTCAGGACAAACCCGAAGAACGGCTCGGAAACGGGAATGCACAAGCGCTTGCTTGCCTTTGCGGGATGCGAACCCCGCATCAGGGAGAGCGGGAAGTGGCGTGGACGCAAGTTCATCTCCAAGCGCGGAAGCCGACAGCTGCGAACGGCCCTCTATCTCATCGCTAACAACATCCGGCAATGGGACCCCTACTTCAAAGCCGTGTACGATCGCAAGGTCGAGGCGGGGAAGCACCACAATGTTGCAGTGTTCTACGTCGTTGCCAAGCTACTTGAAGTGCTGTGCGCACTTTACAAGTCTGGGCGAAGCTAGGGCGAAGCTACGCCGCAACACAGCCTTAATGGAGTTATCAACATCGGAGGAACACAAAGATGAAAAAGTTTAAAATCCCCCCTTGTCAAAACCATAGCTTGTCTCCGATCAGCAGGGCTCTCGCTACCGCTCCGCAGAATTACATTTGCTTCGCGCCCACCATTCGTCTCTCGCTGAATGATACAGATCGTCTTTAAGCTGGAGGAAGTATCCTCCAGACCTCCTCTGCCGAAGGCAGCCACAAAAGACAATCCAACGCACGGAATCGCCGTTGAGACATCGCGAAGCGGCGGAGCGGTAGCGAGAGCCCTAACGCTCGGAGTTTCTTCTTGTCAGGAGAAAAACGACCATTTCACTTGCAAAAAAGCGTTTCACCTATTGCTCATCGGGGCTATATAAACTCTAGCCTCGCTTTGACCGTGTACGCAATCGCCGCGATATGATAAAATATACACGAGTGAAATAAAGGGGAACAATCGATGA
>ONVK01000157.1 GCA_900321255.1 uncultured Lentisphaerota bacterium
CGTCCTGCGGCACACTTGCCGCGGAGTCGGCTTCGAGACTCTCTGCGAGACGATAAAGAAGACGGCGTTCAAGATCACGCGCGTCGGCCAGCTCGTCGCGCAGGAGGCGTCGAAGCGCCTCGGCGTTCCCTTCGGGATCATCGACCTCTCGCTCGCGCCGACGCCGGCGATCGGCGACTCGGTCGCGGACATCCTGAGGGAGATCGGTCTTGACCATCCGGGAGCCCCCGGCACGACCGCCGCGCTCGCGCTCCTCAACGACCAGGTTAAGAAGGGCGGCGTGATGGCGAGCTCCTACGTCGGCGGACTCTCCGGTGCTTTCATTCCCGTCTCCGAAGACCAGGGGATGATCGACGCAGTGAACGCCGGCGCCCTGACCATCGAGAAGCTCGAGGCGATGACGTGCGTCTGCTCCGTCGGCCTCGACATGATCGCCGTCCCGGGCTCGACTTCCGCCTCGACGATCTCGGGGATAATCGCCGACGAAGCCGCGATCGGCATGGTCAACCAGAAGACGACCGCAGTGAGGATCATTCCCGTCGCGGGGAAGAAGGTCGGCGACTCGGTGGAGTTCGGCGGGCTTCTCGGCCACGCGCCGGTGATGAAAGTCTCGAAGTTCTCGTGCGAGAGGATGATCGCGCGCAAGGGCCGCATCCCCGCGCCGATTCATTCGTTTAAGAACTGAATTTGCATGGGCGCATGAGGTTTTGCCACAAAGAACGCAAAGTTCGCAAAGCAAGAAAGGGGAACAGATGAAGAAAGCAGTATTGATGACAGTCTTGGCGCTTTGCGCCGCGTCCGCGTTTGCGACGATCCGCGCCGTCTCGCACGACGACTACGGCAACGAGAACGCATGGCAGAGGAAACGCCACGCCGAAAAGATGGAGGTCGTGACGAACGGCGGCGCGAAGGTCGTCTTCATCGGCGACTCGATCACGCACTTCTGGGAATCGAGCGGCAAGGCGCAGCTCGGGAAGTACTTCTCCGAAGGCGACATGAAGATGCTCGACCTCGGCGTCTCCGCCGACCGCACGGAGCACGTCCTCTGGCGTCTCAACGAGGGCGGCGAGCTCGACGGCTACGAGGCGAAGTGCATCCTCCTCATGATCGGCACGAACAACACCGGACACTTCCCGATCGAAAAGGAGCCGCCGGGCGACACCATCCTCGGCATCCGCGAGATACTGAGGACGATCAGCGCGAAGCAGCCGAAGGCGACGATAGTCCTGACGGCGATCTTTCCGCGCGGCGCGACGGCCGACGATCCGCAGCGCATCCGCAATGAAATCGTGAACAAGGAGGTGCAGAAGTTCTGCGACGGCAAGACGATCTTCTGGTGCGACTTCAACGACCAGTTCCTCACGGCCGACGGCAAGCTCTCGCCCGACGTCTTCCCCGATCGTCTCCACCCCAACGCCCTCGGCTACGAAATCTGGTACTCCGCCGTCAAGCCGTACATCGACTTCGCGCTTTCCGACGGCAAGCTTCCCGCGCCGGCGAACCGCTATGCGTCATGCATCAACGACAGGGTCTACCGCATGGATCAGCAGCTCAGCGTGTTTCCGGCGTCGCGCATCCGCAGCGAGGGCTATGGTGCGCAGGACTGGTGGCTCGACCGGCTTCTCGCGAAGCGCAACCAGATTTCCGAATGCGGCGGCGAAATCGACCTCGTCTTCTTCGGCGACTCCATCACCCACAACTGGGAGAGCAACGGCAAGGCGTCGCTCGACGAGCTCCGCAAGACGTACTCCGTCCTTGACATCGGCTACTCCGGCGACAAGACCGAGAATCTCCTCTGGCGCGGCGAGTACGGCGGCGAGCTCGACGGCTACAAGGCGAAGTGCATCATGCTCATGATCGGCACGAACAACACATGGCACAGGAACGATAAGCCGGAGGCAATCGCAGACGGAATACGCAGGATACTCGACCTCATTGCCCGCAAACAGCCCGAGGCGACGACACTGCTTCTCCCGATCTTCCCGTTTGGCGCGAACGACGCGGATGCAAAGCGCATCAACAACGAGAAGGCCAATGCGATCATAAAGCTGGGTCGACTTCAACTCGAAGTTCCTCGACGAGAAGGGCGACAACATCGTGCTCATGCCCGACCACTGCCACCCGAATGCGCGGGGCTACGCCGAGGTCTGGCTGCCCTCCGTCCTTCCATACTTCAAGAAGGCCTGCGGGAAATGAACACAATGATCGCCGCCACAGTCTACTGCATCGTCGGCTGCAACACGGGCTCGCCCGACAAGGACGCGCTAAAGGTTCTCGAGTGCGACACAGAGACTGGGGCGGCGAAGATCGTCCAGTCG
>ONVK01000155.1 GCA_900321255.1 uncultured Lentisphaerota bacterium
CAACGAGCCGAAGTTGAAGTTCGTATTGATGAGTTTCGCCGCCGGTACGGGTTTGAGCGAACACGCCGCGCCGGGCGAGGCGCTGATCTTCGCGCTCGATGGCGAGGGCGTGATTGGCTACGAGGGCAAGGAACACACCATCAAGGCGGGAGAGAATTTTGCGTTCGCCAAGAACGGCGCACATTGGGTCCGCGCCGAAAAGCCGTTCAAGATGGCTCTGTTGCTGACATTGGATTGACAAGCGAAAGGAGAACCAAGATGAGAGCGCATGTAGATCAGGAACTGTGCATCGGCTGCGGCCTTTGCACCAGTACCGCGCCTGACGTGTTCGCAATGAACGCGGACGGCAAGGCGGAGGCCGTCTCGGACACGACCGACGCAAACGGCGAGTCGGTAAAACAGGCTATCGAGGGATGCCCCGTGGCCGCAATAAGGGAAACGGAATAACGCGCAGAATTTCATCACTTCAAACAGGAGAATTTGAAAATGAACGAACAGAAGATGTTTTGCTGGCAATGCCAGGAGACTGCAGGAAACAAGGGCTGCACGGTATGCGGCGTGTGCGGCAAGACGGCTGACGTCGCTGCGTTGCAGGATGAACTGGTCTATGAGACGAAGCGTCTCTCGCAAGTCACGACAGCGTTGCGTAAGGATGGCAAGCCGGTCGACAAGGATATCAACCACCTCGTGACGGTCAATCTCTTCATCACCATCACGAACGCGAATTTCGACGCCGATGCAATCAAGGCCGCGATAGCCAAGACGAAGACCATGCGGGGCAAATTAGCCACAAAGGACACAAAGAGCACAAAGGATATGGTCGGCGTTCTCGCGACCACCGACGAGGATATCCGCTCTTTGCGCGAGTTGATTACCTACGGTCTTAAGGGGCTTGCCGCCTACTCAAAACACGCGAATGCGCTCATGCAGGATGACGAGGATGTCGATGCGTTCATCCAACGCGCGTTGGCGGCGACGCTTGACGATTCGCTTTCGGTAAACGATCTCATCGCTCTTGCCCTTGAAACCGGCAAGTTCGGCGTCGCGGGCATGGCGCTCCTCGACAAGGCAAACACATCCGCCTACGGCAACCCAGAGATCACGGAGGTCGATATCGGCGTTCGCGCGAATCCCGGCATTTTGATTTCAGGCCACGATCTGCGAGACCTTGAGATGCTGCTTGAGCAGACGGCCGGGGCGGGCATCGATGTCTATACACATTCTGAGATGCTTCCGTCCCACTACTATCCGGCCTTCAAGAAGTATCCGCACTTCGCAGGCAACTACGGGAACGCGTGGTGGAAGCAGAAGGAGGAGTTCGAGAAGTTCAACGGCCCGATCCTGATGACGACGAACTGCGTCGTGCCGCCTGCCGCATCCTACAAGGACAGGCTTTGGACGACCGGCGCGGCGGGATTCCCAGGATGCCGCCATATCGACGGAGAATACGGCGAGCAAAAGGACTTCTCCGCGCTCATCGAGCAGGCGAAGAAATGTCCGCCGCCGACGGGAATCGAATCCGGCAAGATCGTGGGCGGGTTCGCGCACGAACAGGTGTTCGCGCTTGCCGGGAAAGTCGTCGAGGCCGTGAAGTCGGGTGCGATCAGGAAGTTCGTGGTGATGGCGGGCTGCGATGGACGCCACAAGTCCCGCGACTACTATGCCGAGTTCGCCAAGGCATTGCCGAAGGATGTGGTGATTCTCACGGCGGGATGCGCAAAGTACAAGTACAACAAGCTGGATCTGGGCGACATCGGCGGCATTCCGCGCGTCCTCGATGCCGGACAGTGCAACGACTCGTATTCGCTAGCGCTCATCGCACTGAGGCTCAAGGAGGTTTTCGGCCTTGACGACATCAACAAGCTGCCGCTCGCCTTCAACATCGCATGGTACGAGCAGAAGGCCGTCATCGTCCTGCTGGCGCTCCTTTACCTTGGCGTGAAGAACATCCATCTTGGCCCTACCCTCCCGGCGTTCCTCTCTTCGAACGTCGCCAAGGTGCTCGTCGAGAACTTCGGCATCGCCGGCATCAGGACGGTTGACGACGACATGAAACTCCTCGTTGGCTGATGAAGCATAATCTCTCCATAGTCCGCGTCTACGACATCCAGCCAGCCACACCCGGCTGGCGGGTGCTCGTGGACAGGCTAT
>ONVK01000153.1 GCA_900321255.1 uncultured Lentisphaerota bacterium
TGGACAATTCCAGCTGTGCGATAGATGTGAAGGACATACCGGGGACAGGTATAATGTAGAACGGCTTCTTTTCTGGTGGAGAAGAGTCGTTCCTTGACAACTGGCTGGATGGAATACGACTTGCAAACATGCCGACACGCGCGCTTGCGTCGTGTAGCGCCGCGCGCGTGTCGGCATGTTCACAAGTCTTTCCGCGCAGACAAAAGATCCTCCTATCTGATATACTGTGATTTGGAACGCACTGGCCACGGTGGCCGTGCAAAAGCACAAGCAGACAGGAGGATCCAAATGGACGGCGAATATTATACCACAATCGGCATGGACGTGAGCGACCGCACGACGAAGGTCTGCGTCATGGCAAAGGAGCGCGGCGCAAGGCGGATCATAGAGGAGACGACGATTCCGACGACGGGGGACGCTCTTCGGGCGTACCTCTCGGGGAAGAGTTCCGACTGGCCGGTCGTGTTCGAGACCGGCACCCACTGCCGCTGGATGAAGCGCGAGGTCGAGTCGCTCGGCATGAAGGCGATAGTGGCAAACCCGTCGAGGCTGCGGATGGTGACCGAGTCCAACACCAAGAACGACCGCAACGACGCGAGGGAGCTCGCGCGGTTCGCCCTTGCGGACGTCGGGCTGCTGCACCCGGTGCGGCTGCGGAGCGAGCGCTGCCAGCAGATGCTGCGGCTCATGAAGGCGAGGGACTTGCTCGTGAAGGTCCGCACGATGCACGTGAACGAGCTCAGGGGCTTCGCGAAGTCCATGGGCTTCAGGCTGCCGAGCTGCCCGGCCAACAGGGTGCATGCGCTCGACAAGGCCGGATGGCCGGACGACTTCGAGTCCCTGGCATGGCCGCTGATGGACATGCTGGAGACGATCGACCTCAAGATAAGGGCCTACGAGGCCCAGATACGGTCGCTCGCCGAATCCGGGGAGCTCAAGGACAAGGTCGGCAGGGTGCGCGAGGTGTACGGCATAGGGCTGCTCTCCGGCGCGGCGCTCGTCGCGTCGATCGACGCAGACCCTGGCAGGTTCAGGAAGGCGCGCGACGCGGGCGCGTACTTCGGGCTCGTGCCGAGGCAGCGGCAGTCCGGGGAGATGGACGCGCAGTGCCACATAACACGCGCCGGGTCCGGCTTCGTGAGAAGGCTCATGATCGAGGCCGCGCAGATCGCGATGCGAGAATCCGCAAGGGACACGGACGTCAAGCTCAAGGGGCGCCGCATATGCGCCAGGGGCGGCAGGATCGCGAAGAAGCGGGCGCTCGTCGCCGTGGCGAGGTGCCTCGTGGTGACGGCCGTCGCGCTGCTCAAGAATCCGGACGCCGAATACGTGCCGCTCTCCGAGCCGGCAAGGCGGGAGTTCGAGGCGATGCGCTCCGAGGAGGCGACGGCGTAGTCGCGCACGTCGCGGACCGTCAGACAGGCGGGCCCGAAGATTTGCAGGAAAGCACAGATGTCGCGTCGCGGGCGAGTGCGGTGACGGGACCGCATCAATGAATGCGCGGGACAGGTGGCACCCCCGCAGACGCATTATAAGATGCGCGGGAACGAACAGTTCCAGAGCGCGAATAGGAGACAGACATCACTTGCTTCCCAGATCGGCGGAATCGCTTCGCGATGGCCTATTGACAATTGTTCTCATAGGAGTCCCGTCATCTCTGCATGGTGTGGCAAGGCCGCCCCGGCCTTGCTGCAAGGGCGATGGCGCCCTTGCCACATCGGTTTTAGCAACTACCTCATTGGTTAAAACCAGCGGCTCCAAATACTCCCGCCCAAAGAGCGCGATGCGACGCGCTTCAATCGACCCTTCTGCGACCTTAGACGACGCCAACGAGACGAGAGACGAGAGACGAGAAAGCACTTGGGGCGAATAGATTTCCCGGCGCAGCTCATCGTCCGTCGGCGCTTCGCATACGCCTGGTCCGAGCGGCGTGTCATACGGCTTTGCGACGACTTTCATCCAGCACTGCTCAAGCGTATCGAAGAACTCCGCCATCTCCTTTGCGGCAGAACCGAACATAAGGCGGTGGTGCTCGGCGAGAATCGCCTCCACGTCCGATTCCGGATTCCAGCAGACGCGCGAGAAGACGTAGTAGTTGAGGTAGTTGTATATCCAGCGGTCGGACTCGCTTTCGGCAAACGCGCCGGTGACGTGCGGCGCGACGGCGCGGTAGTAGCTCGCCCAGGCG
>ONVK01000151.1 GCA_900321255.1 uncultured Lentisphaerota bacterium
ATCAGTTGTTTTTATACCAAGAGACAGAACGAAGCTATATGAAAAGATGTGTGCTCTTGTAAAAGATGAAGTCGTTGAGGCTTTCAAGATTAAGGATAAAAAAACCAGACATCAAACATTAGACGATATTTATAGTAAGGTCAGACTATAATATTACATGGTTACGGTCTAGAAGCATTGCTATCGGCATCAAGAACGAACATTGTCAGGGATTCGATAAGCCTAAGCCTTGCCTATAACTTCGTCGTGACGCCGTTTTGCTTTCGCTATTGGTGATTGGAAGTTTTGGAGTTATGGAGAGTAAACCTAAAAACGCAGTTTAACCTAAAAATCGCAGTTGAAGTCAAACGACGCTTGTTTTGCGCTTGGCCAGGCGACGGAAGGCCGATTTCACCCACTTGGTGAAGACCGCAAAACAACCTCACCCTTGAAAATAAAGGCCGCAATCGGGATTACGGCCTTCCAACTGCGACACTTAGGTTTAATTGTACATAGGCATTGAAGCGAAATGAATACACGCCTTGCGGCGGTCGGGAAATTATGGTATAATATTGGGCATGAACATTGAATACACTGGTCGGTTGTACGAAGCGGCTAAGCTCCGACGCTTCGCCGGGAAAGTCTATGACAGGATTGTGCGCCCGTCGCGCATCATGATATACATATTCTGTGTCGTGGGGCTTGCGGCCGAGGTTCTGATGTATTTGCGCGGCGGACATCTTGACTATTACCTTCTGTTTTTCTTTGCTATATTCGTCTTAGCCCTGAAGTTCAACAGGGCCCGGTACCAGAAGGCTTTCGATCTCGTCACCCGACGGCTCATGGGCGATTCGGACGAAGGGACAATTGTGATGACCGACGCCTGCTACGAGTTCCGCAGCGGCGGCAACGTCCTTCGCGTGGGCTGGCGGAATATTGGCTCCTGCTACTTGTTCCTCGACGGAGGGCTCGCGGTGCTGGAAGGAAAGATTCCGAGACTTCTTCTGCCATCCCTCGACGATCTCGGCGGTGCCAATGAAGAAGAGGTAAGGGCAATGCTTGAAAAGGCGGGCTTGAGAGACTATCGGCACTGCCGCAGCTATTGGTGGGTTCTTGTACTCCTCGTTGCTTTGGCGGGCGGTGCCGTCGCCCAGGTTGACCTGATGCAAACACGCGCAAAGATGTCTGCGTCGGGGAGCGTGGAATGCGGCAAAGATGACGACGAAGACGATGATTCGTGCGTCGATGATTCGTGCGACGAGGATAGAGGCAAGACATTCTCGTTGGGCGACATCAATTTCGACAGCCGCACGATTGACATCGACTATAAACTTGCAGAGACGCGATCACCGACGAACAGAAATCAGATATCCTACCAGGACTTCGCCAACATCGTAGCGGTCCTGCGCGAGCAGAGGAAGCCCAAGAAGGTGTTTATGATGCTTTCGATTGCCGATGTCAATGCGCCGGAGCGCCCGCTTGAGATGTTGTCGACTTTGACGAATAGTCGGCTTTCCGTCAAACTTATTCTCCGCGACTGCACAAATCTTACGGACGTCGCGATGCTGGGGCGCGTCCCGATGTCCTGGCTTTGCCTGAGCAGCTGCCCGGTCAACGAGATTCGCGGCCTTGAACAGTGTCCGCTTGAATTGCTCGATATTGACAGCTGTCCCGTCAAGTCCATTGACGATATTTGCCCATTGCCAAATTTGAAGGAGATGCGTATAGCCGGTACGCCTATGGCGCAGCCGACCAAGGAGGCGCTTCGCGCGCGCTGGAAGAATCTCGACTACCTGCAGTTTGCTCCTGGGAACGAAAACGGGTCGTCGGAGTACGTCATGATATCCCTGTTCTCCGAGACGGAGCGCTTTCAGGCGGCGGTTGCGGAGGCGGACCGCGTGGTGATACGCGACGGCGGGTTCGGATGCTGCACGAAACCCGAGAGCGATCCGGTGCTACTTGAGCTTAGGGAGCCGAAGGAGATAGCCGAGCTGCGCGGAATCTTCAAGTTCAAGGACCTTGGCAGCAATGGAGGCTGCATGTGCTGCGGACATCCCGGCATCGACTGGTGGAAGGGCGATGAGCTTCTTGCGCGCACGGCAGTCCAGCATCTCAAGGCGCTTCGCTGGAAGCGTTTCCACGGCGATGCGCAACTCACCCAGGAAGCTGAGAATGCGCTGACGGCCTGGTTCGCCGCCCGCAACATCAAAACCGCCAAGTAACGCGGCGGCAAGCGAA
>ONVK01000149.1 GCA_900321255.1 uncultured Lentisphaerota bacterium
GAGTGGCTTGTGTCATTTGCCAACGAGGTCGTTACCAACTTGACGAAGTATTCAGATTCGGAACGAAACCTTGTAGGTAGAAAGTTCTGCGGCGAGTTGAAGTCGTCGTTTCAAGAGGGAATGACAAATTCGCCAGCATGGAATGCCGGAGTGCAGGCAATGTATGAAAACAGGACCAGCATCGCGTGTGCAGTAGCTATTGATTCTATGCTTGTGGACTGCATCCCCGAGTATGGAACAAGCACGAATCGACTCGCGTGTGCAAATGCAATTGTCGCAAGCACAAATGCATGGGAGAACTGCCGCGCGTATTTTGAGAATGTTACCAACGCCATCAACGAACTTGTGGCCTATCCCGAAACGAACCTGCCGGATTGAAGTTTGAACGAGCTTGCGGGGACAGACCCCGCGATGCACTTTGGCCAGAGACTAGGGTGGCGCGGGTGAGGTAGTCTGGGGAGAGATGATAGCCGGTGCCGCGGATGGTTTTGATGACATCGGCGTGGCCGATGGACTCGAGCTTGCGGCGGAGAGTGCAGATGCAGGGAGAAATGGTGTCGCTTCCAGGTGGGTCAGTGTTCCCGAAGACTGTTGTGGGGATGACATCGCGAGGGAGGGTACTGTATGGGTGCTTAATAAAGTATTTCAGGAGCAAGCATTCGTGGTTGTTGAGAGTCGCTGATTTGCTGCCTGCATTGATGGTGTGCCGCTTGATGTCGAGCATTATCTTGGCTACTTTGCGATGGGGCTTTGCGCTCTCTCGGCGGTAGGTGTAGAAGGGGCCGCGGCTTGCGTCCTCTTCACGGACATATCCCAGCTTCAACAGAATCTTGTGAAGTTTGCCAAGCGCATCGCGCCCGCGCTCATGGATCTGTATGCCGGTTTTTGCTGTTTTCATTTCCGTGCGGCTCCTTGTCTAAGTCACCAGAGGTTGTTCTTCCAGAGAAGCTTCAGCATGAAGTCAGAGGACATCTCATGCCGGGTCGTCAGAGCCCAGGTGTGATGCTGCTCCAGTTGCGTATCGGTAAGCGACGGGAAGAACTCGCTCGCGTACCAGATCCATCCGGATCTGACCATGCCATAGAGATTCGTGTATGCCGGGAGCGTCACTTCGTCTGATATCCGCACGAGACGCATGATGGAGTTGGACGCCGCCTCCCTGCTCGAGAACGCCGTGTCGAATTCCATCATAAGATGCGCGGCGACGAGATCGTTCGAGTTGACAGCAAACCGCGCCTGCGCGAGCTCGTAGACATTAGAGTAGTTGCCCTGCCTCCAGTCCTGCGTGACGGCTTCGACAGTGTTTGAGGAAGGCGCTGCGCAGAGTGTCGCAGCGGCGATCGTCGCGAGTGCAGAGAGGATTGTCGTTGTCTTGTGGTTCATTTGTCTCGTCCTTTCGTTATCTATGTTTCCTGTTTTGATTTTCTTTGGGGCATGGCATGGGGCCTCGGCTAAAAGCCGAATTCGTCCAGACCCATGTTGATTAGCCCCGGGGAGATGAAGTAGAAGTTGTAGTCCACTGTGTAGGAGTAGGGGTCGTGGTTGTCCGCCGGCAGGTTGTTCGGCCAAAGCCGCCGGACCTTGTCGTCCGCCACGTTCCACATTGCCTTTGCGCAAGCGGCGCAGTTCGATGAGATGTTGACGCCTGGCGCAGCGAGCCCTGTGCCGCAGTTCCAGCTCAGTGTCGCCGTTGCATCGTTGTCCGTTCCTATATACTGCGACATGTCCTGCCGGAAGTTGTTGACTCCGATTAGCTGTGACCCGAAGCCGACTGTCATGTTGCTCAACTTTGCCAGCCGCGTCGGATAGCCGTAGAATGTCGCGACTGCGCCGAAGCCGGATAGGTCGTTTACCTGGTTGTATCGCCATGTCGTTTTGCGCTGCTGGTTGTCCGGGCGTCCGAGATAGTCGCCTGCGCCTTCGCGGACGAACCATTTCAACCCAAACATAGGGCTGTTCCGTGTTTCCCAGTCGTATTTGACGCAGAGGTTTGCCATGATTGTGCGCGTAATGGCGAGGTCGCTTATGAAAATGTCTTCGACTCCTGCCCCGCACACTGGAAGGACGATGTTGGCCTCCGTCCAAGGGGAGCCGCCGACTCGAGCCCTAAATCGGTAGACGCCGCCTTTCTTGGGATTTCGGAATTCTGCGTCGAAGGGCGATATCGAGACGAGTGAACCGCTCGCCTCTGGGACTGCCTCGATTAGCTCCCATTCGCCAGGAAGATCATACCCGAAGACTCCCTCTGGCTCGAGTTCGAGATGCATGTAGATCGTGAAGTTGGCGATGGAAAATCCGTTCGCGCCAAGTGTTGCAACATTGCAGAAAGGCACGACAAGATGCTTGTCCGGCGCAAGACTGTTGGTGATCGAGAATGGGCAGGCCGTCTCGCCGGCGAAGGGCGGGGGATTGGGGCTTGTCCCCGCGACCGAAGAATCCACGTGGAGATACTTGACGGATGCGACAGTTAGCGACTGAGTCGCGGTGTAGGTCTCGCCGCATAC
>ONVK01000148.1 GCA_900321255.1 uncultured Lentisphaerota bacterium
ATCTGCCGTACGCTCGACTACGCGTCCGATTCGCCGGTTGACGGAATCGAAGTACATGCCGCGCGCCTCCCGAACGGCGACACCGGTTTCGTGGTCTTCAACACCACTCTGGCGCCGAAGGCAATCCGGTTCGTTCCGGGCGAGGAATTCCGGTCGGACGTGCTTGTCGACGTCTCGCGCCGCACGGTGCTCGGGCGCGGCGAATCCGCCGCGTGCGTTCTTCTGCTTCCGTCGTCCGATCCTGGTTTCGCGCAGGGCCTTGCGCCGATCGTCCTGCGCGGCGCGGGGAGCGAGAAGCGCATCGCCGAGGCGCTTGCGGACGCTCCCGCCGCATGGAATGCGCAGAAGGAGGACGGCTTCGCGCACGAGTCGTACGAGTCCGCTTTCGCGCGCATAGACGACTTCCTGCACGATGTCCCCGACTCGATCGTCAGGGCGTTCGACGTCAACCCGACGGACATCCGCATGGTTGACCTCCGCGAGTTCGCAAACTTCGCGCTTGGGGACATCGTGAAGAATCCTCCGTGGGGCGGCAGTGACTGCGCGGGCGTTCCGTTCGACTTCATCCGTCCGGACCAGAACGCTGGCCGCTCTTGCATTGTGCTTAGGTCCGCGAAGCATCCTGGTTTGGCGAAGTCGGTGTCCGGCATCCCCGTGAATCTGCGCGCGAAGGCGCTCTACTTCCTTCACGCGGGCGACGGCGTGCGGCAGGGCGATTCGATAGTCTACACGATCCGCTATTCGGACGGATCCTCCGACAAGTTCACCGCAAGGGCGTTCACCGACTTCGGCGACCTCGCGGTTGACAAGATGCCGCTGCCAATGCCGGAGTCCGTCGACTGCGCTCCGGGTTTCGTCGACAGCAGCCGGCGCGGGCTCTGGACCGGAAAGTGGACGAATCCGCGTCCCGAGAAGATAATCGCCTCTGTCGATGCCGCGAGCGTCGGGGATTTCACGCCCGTTGTCGCGGCGATCACCGCCGAGCTGTCGCCTGACTGCTGCGGCGCCGCGGGCTACGCATCCGTTCCTAGGACTCATGCGTGGGGCGGCGTGAAGACTGCGGCGAAAGCCGACGGGTCGGTAGAGATCGACTTCGGCGATTCGCGCGGCTGGCCGGGCGCGAACATCGAATGGCCCTCCGCGCCCGAAGTCCCGGAGAAGGTCGGGGCGGGGGATGTGGTGTACGACCTTGCGAAGGACGGGGCGGTCGATCTCGAGTTCGACGTGACGACTGACGGCGCGATTGCCTGGCGCACGGAAAGGGACGCGCTGCTCGAACTTCGCCGGTTCGTTCCCGAGGCGACGGACGGAGCGCGGCACATCTGCCGCGACGGGGGAATCGAGCTCGCCGTGGCCGACAACGACCGCCACTGGGCATCGCTTCAGATGCGGCTCGCGGAGAAGCTTCCGGCGGCTGACGTGGCGAAATGGGGCGATCTCGTGTTCGAGGTGAATTCCGGACGCACGACGCTTGGACGTCCCGGCTCGGGCCGCCAGCGGCTCAGGGTTGAGGCCGTGTTCGAGGATGCGGACGGGAAGGAGCTGCGCCAGCGCTTCGACAAGCCGAACGTGGAGGGAGGCAGGATAGACGACGACCCGTGGACGTGGCAGAGGGCGAGCGTTCCGCTTTCCTCTTCCATCCCGCCCGGCGCCGCGGTTCTCCAGCGTCTCGTACTGCGCCTCGCCGACATGCCGCGCGACGGACGCGCCGGAGTGGTCTTCCGTAATTTCCGTTTCGCTAAGGCAGGTCGATGACTTTCTTCGCGGGCTTCGTCGAGTTGTTTTCCGCCTTGAGGCGCTTTATGAGCGAGGTGACGGCCGTCGTCCACTTCGCGGCGTGCGGGGGGTTGTAGCGCTTTCCGAACGCGGTGAGGTCGCCGGTGTAGTGCTTGCGGATCGTCCCAGCCGCCCAGTATCCCTGCAAGTAGAACGACTTGACGCCGTCGCGGTAGCGGTGCGCCTTGTGCCCGGAGTCCATCGGCCCGCCCACTCCGAACTCGAGCCCTGGGCGGCCGTTCTCGTGGCGGCGGATCGCCGCGAGGAGCCACGTCGCCTCCTCGTCAAGATCGTAGTTGACGGCGATCTGGCGAATCATCTTCCACTCCGAGGCCGGGATGAGCGGCTTTTTCGGCGCCTGCGCGGGCGACTTCGAGGTGTCGGCACCGAGCGCCGCGAGGGCGGCGAAAAGCCGGCGAAAAGCGCCAAGCCGGTATAGAGGAAGAATTTCACGCCCCAAATTATACCAAAAAGTGGTATAATAGTTTGAAACATGGGGGGGAAAAAGAATGGCCCTAGTGGTGAAAAAGGAAAAGGCTCTGGATTTGCGTGTCGGGAAAATGAAATTTGCGGTGTGCTCATTCGCGGCGGCATTCTTCGCCGCGGCGTCGCTGGCCGCGCCCGAGGTAAAGCCCGTCGAGTGGGAGAACGTCGACCCGGCGCACCATCTCGCCGGGCGCATGGCGTCGGCGGGCTATCTGCGCGGCAAGGTCGTGTGCCTAGACTACCGTGATTTCGGCGACAAGAGCGGAGCAGCCGCCATGCGACGCATGGAGGAGGTGTGGCAGACGTTCAAGATGAAGCCGTTCGTGCTCATAGGCAGCCACCGCGGCGCTGCGGGCGCCGAGAAGATCAAGCGCATCGCCGAGGGACTCAAGCTCACGTTCCCCATCTACAGGGAGGCCGACATCGTCCGCACCGAGGAGCAGAAGAAGACCGATCCCGAGCACATCGGCTTTATGTACATCATCGGCGGCACGGGGCGGATTCTCTACTGCGGCACCGATGACCGCCGCGCGGCGGGCGTCATAGCGAGCGCGCTTATCTCGATGCGCAGCCCGACGACGGCGAAGCAGTGGAAGCACTACATCGACTACGACATCAATTTCCTTCCCGGGAAGGCGCTTCTCGGGATCGAGGAGTTCCGCAAGTCGTTCCCGAAGGAGGCCGCCGCATACGACGAGGTCTGGGAGAAGTTCAGCGCGGATTCCGACATAAAGCGCGTCTCGAAGCTCGAGCGTCTCGCCCATATGGCGAAGGACTACGACCTCAAGGACCCCAACGCGAAGAAGCTCAGCGCGGAGAAGATAGAGCTGGCGATCGAGAAGGCCTCGGACCTCAAGAAGAGCGAAAATCCGCTCGTCGCGCAGGAGGCCAAGAACTGCATAGCCGATCTTACATGGACGCTGGCCGTCTTGAAGCCGGCCGGCGAAGACTCTACGACACAAGGAGGGAAATAATGACGAAAAAGACAATCATCGCCGCTGCGTGCGTCGTCGCCGCGCTTTTCGCTAACGGCGCGGCGAAGTGGAAGAACCTCGACGACAAGTTCCATGTGTCGGGGCCGAAGCTGACAGAGGCCGATCTGCTCGGCAAGGCCGTTCTCGTGTACTACTGGGACGCTTCCGAGGAGGCGAGCGTCAAGTACCTTCCCGAGGTCGAGAAGGTGTGGAACTCGTTCAAGACGAAGAAGTTCCAGGTCGTAGGCAACTACGTCGGCACGAAGAACGACGAGAAGGTCAAGGAGCTCGTCCAGAAGAACAAGGTGACGTTTCCCGTCTACTACAACTTCAGCCTCGATCCCGATCCGAAGGTAGGCTTCCAGAAGGCGCCGTTCTTCAACGTCGTAAGCCACAGGGGCGTCAGCGTCCTCGGCAAGGCCGGCGTCAAGGAGGCGATCGAGGCCGCGGTGGATGCGATGAGCGCCATCGGGATGCCGGTATCTCTCTGCGGCGACGTGGAGTTCAAGAAGTTCAAGGGAATGGCCGGCCAGCTCAAGCTCGGCAAGAACCTCACAAACATATTGAAGACGCTCGAGAAGAAGAAGGCGGACAAGGATCCAAACGTGTCAAGCGAGGCGTCAGAGATCATTTCTGCGGTGGAAAGCGCGAAGGACGACATAAAGGCGGACATCGAGCTGTACTGCGAGGCGGATCCCGCCGAGGCGATCAAGCTCATACAGCTATTCACGAAGACCTGGCCGAAGGACGACGCGTGCCAGGGGTTCAAGGAGAAGATGCCCGAGCTGAAGGAAAAGGCGAAGGAGAAGGCCAAGGCGGACAAGGAGAAGGCCAAGGCCAAATAATAGATGACCATGAACACTGAATTCGAGAACATCACCCAGATACTCGAGCGCAACGCAGCGGAATGGCCGAGCGATGTCGCTTTGGTGGAGATCGACACGCCGGACGACGGCCGGCACAAGACCTCCGTTCCGGACAGGACATACCGCGCCGACATGACGTGGCGCGACTTCGACGAGAAGGCGAACAGGTTCGCCAACTTCCTCCTCTCGCGCGGATACAAGCGAGGCGACAAGATCGCGATCTTGCTGATGAACTGCCTCGAGTGGCTTCCGATCTACTTCGGCGTCCTCAAGGCGGGCTGCATGGCCGTGCCGCTCAATTTCCGCTATACGGCGGACGAGATCAAGTACTGCCTCGAGCTTTCCGACGCGGGCGCACTGGTGTTCGGCCCCGAGTTCACCGGCCGCATCGAGCAGATCGTGGACCGCATCGCGCAGGTCAGGACGCGGCTCTACGTCGGCAAGGATTGTCCGACTTTCGCGGAGCCGTACCGTGCGCTGATAGACTACTGCTCGTCGCGCTCGCCATCCCTCAAGATGACGCAGGACGACGACGCCGCGATATATTTTTCGAGCGGCACGACCGGTTTCCCCAAGGCGATTGTGCTCCAGCACAGGTGCCTGCTGCACTCGTGCCGCGTCGAGCAGGCGCACCACGGACAGACGAAGGACGACACGTTTCTGTGCATTCCGCCGCTCTACCACACGGGCGCGAAGATGCACTGGTTCGGCTCCTTCCTCGTCGGCGGGCGGGCTGTTCTTCTCAAGGGCGTGAGGCCGGAGTGGATCCTCCGCGCCGTCAGCGAGGAGCACTGCACGATCGTGTGGCTGCTCGTTCCGTGGGCGCAGGACATCCTCGACGCAATCGAGCGCGGCGACGTGAAGCTGGAAGACTACAAGCTGGACCAGTGGCGGCTTATGCACATCGGCGCACAGCCCGTGCCGCCCGCCCTCATCAAGAGGTGGAAGACGGTTTTCCCGCACCACGACTACGACACCAACTACGGGCTTTCCGAGTCGACCGGCCCTGGTGCCGTCCATCTCGGCATCGAGAACATCGACCACGTCGGCGCGATCGGCGTCGCGGGCTTCGGGTGGGAGACCAAGATCGTCGGGTCCGACGGCATTACGCCGGTGAAGCCGGGCGAAGTAGGCGAACTCGCGCTCAAGGGCCCGGGCGTCATGAAGGAGTACTACCACAACCCCGAGGCGACGGCCGAGATAATGAAGGAGCCGGGCTGGCTCCTCACAGGCGACATGGCCGAGGAGCGCGATGGCTTCATCTACCTCGTAGACCGCGCGAAGGACGTCATCATCACGGGCGGCGAGAACCTGTACCCCGTGCAGATCGAGGACTTCGTCCGCGCGAACCCCAAGGTCAAGGACGTCGCGGTCATCGGGCTTCCCGACGCGCGCCTCGGCGAAATCGCCGCGGCGATCGTGTCCGTCAAGGAGGGGATGACGCTCACCGAGCAGGAGTTCAACGACTTCTGCCTCGACCTCCCGCGCTACAAGCGTCCGCGCAAGGTAATCTTCGCGGAAGTGCCGCGCAACCCGACGGGCAAGATCGAAAAGCCGAAGCTCCGCAAGATGTACGGAGCCGCCGGACTCGTCGCCCAGCAGAACGGCATCACGGCCTGAGGCCGCACCAAAGCGAGGCAACCTACATGGACCTACCTTCCTACCGAATCGGAAAGACAGTGTTCGGCTCGTCCGCGTCCATTGCGGCGGCCTACGAGCGCTTCCGCGTCCAGGCGATAGACGAAACGCGTCTCGCCCAGGATCGCTCGTCGCCTTTCCCCGCAAAGCGACAGACGCTTCTCGGCGAAGCGCCTGTCGCGGGCATCGGCACCTTCAAGGGCAGCGAAAAGCAGACGCTTACCTTCGCTCCGCCGAACAAACCCGGCTGGTGGATTCGCCGCATGGACCTCCCCGAGCAGCTGGACACAGCGGTAGATGTCGCAAACCTCTGGACGAGCGCGCAGAACCTTGTGCTCAGGTCGGGCTCGGAGCACAACTACCTCCGCATGGTTGAGCACATCATCGCGCTTAAGGTCGGGCTTGGAGTCGATGACGTGCTTCTTAAAGTAAACTCTGGCGATCCGCCGCTCTTCGAGCAGTCTTCTCTTCCTCTCATCAAGGCGATGGAGCACGCGAAGATCGTAGAGACCGATGAAGACGCGACTTATGTCACGGTCAAGGAACCTGTCGCCTTTGGCGGCGGCCGCGGCGATTTTCTCCTGTTCCTCCCCGCGGAAAACGGCGAGAGGAACCTCCGCATCGACTGCGGCATTTCGTGGAACACGGTGATAGGCGACCAGAGGATTCTCTTCGACGTCACGCCCGAGACGTTTCGCTACGCGGCTCTCGCGAGGACCAACGCGACGCGCCGCCAGTACATCCTCGCGAAGACCGTGGGCAAGCTCTTCGCCGCGACGCGCAACTGGGGCTACAACGACAGGAACATCCTGATACACGGCAAGCGCAGGTTCTACACCGAGCCGCGCTTCCCT
>ONVK01000147.1 GCA_900321255.1 uncultured Lentisphaerota bacterium
ACGACGTCGATGTTGTGGGCCTTCTTCTTGTCAAGTTCGGGAAGTTCGTCAATCGGGTATGTAGTGCCGTCGATCCTGACGCGCGCGAAGCCGTTTCGCTTCACGGCGGCAAGCGTCTCCTCGTGGCGTCCCTTCTTGCCCTTTACCAGCGGAGCGTAGATGATGATTTTCGCGGCACCCCCCTGGTTGCCCAGTATCGATTCGACGATCTGCTCCGCCGACTGCTTGACGACCGGCTTGCCGCACTTCGGGCAGTGCGCGACGGCGATCGATCCGTAGAGGATTCTCAAGTAGTCGTGAATCTCGGTCACGGTCGCGACAATCGAGCGCGGGTTGCCGCTCGTCGTGCGCTGCTCGATGGAGATCGCAGGCGAGAGCCCCTCGATCTTCTCGACATCGGGCTTCTGCATCCTGTCGAGGAACTGCCGCGCATACGCAGAAAGCGACTCGACGTAGCGGCGCTGCCCTTCGGCGTAAAGCGTGTCGAACGCTAGCGACGACTTGCCGCTTCCCGAAAGCCCCGTAACAACCGTGAGAGAGTCGCGGGGGATCGTGACGTCGATCCCCCGCAGGTTGTGGACCCGGGCGTTTTTAATCGCAATGTCCACTACAGGTTCTTCAGGTCCAGCGCGAGAAGGAACTCGGGGTTGGACTGCGTCTTCTTGAGAGAATTCAGAACCGACTTCATCGCGCTCTCGGGACCGGCGTCTGAGAGGATGCGACGCATGCCCCACGTCTTCTCGAGCTCCATCGGGTCAAGCAGCAGGTCTTCCTTGCGCGTCCCGGACTTGTCGATGTCGATCGCAGGGTATATGCGCTTGTCGGCGAGTCCGCGGTCGAGGACAATCTCCATGTTGCCCGTTCCCTTGAACTCCTCGAAGATGACCTCGTCCATCCTCGAGCCCGTGTCGACAAGGCCTGTCGCAATGATCGTGAGCGAGCCGCCGCCCTCGATGTTGCGTGCCGCGCCGAAGAAGCGCTTCGGACGGTGCATCGCGAGCGCGTCAACACCGCCCGTCAGGATCTTGCCGGAGTGCGGCTGCACCGTGTTGTAGGCGCGGGCCATGCGCGTAAGCGAGTCCATGAGGATGATGACGTCGCGCCCGTTCTCCACCTGGCGCTTCGACATCTCGAGCACCATCTCGGTGACGTTCACGTGGTGCTGCGGCTCCTCGTCGAACGTCGAGGAGAGGACCATCGCCTTGGTGTTGCGCTGCATGTCCGTCACTTCCTCGGGGCGCTCGTCGATGAGGAGGATTATGAGCATCGCCTCGGGGTAGTTCTTCGAGATGGCGTTGGCCATCTTCTGGAGGAGAACCGTCTTGCCGACGCGCGGCGGCGCGATGATGAGGCCGCGCTGGCCAAAGCCAATCGGCGTGAAGAGGTCCACGACGCGCGTCGAGAACTCCTTTGGATCGGTCTCGAGGATGATGCGCCTCGTCGGGAACGTGGCCGTGAGGTTCTCGAAGTGGATGACGCGCGCTGCGACGGACGGCTCCTTCCCGTTCACGGTCGCGACGTTGCCGAGGCAGAAGAACCGGTCGCGGTCGCGGGGGTCGCGGATCGGCCCCTCGACGATGTCGCCGGTCCTGAGCGCATGGCGGCGGATCTGCTGCTGGGTGACGAAGACGTCCTCCGGGCACGCGAGGAAGTTGTTCTTCGCGGAGCGCAGGAAGCCGTGACCCTCGCGAACAATCTCAAGGCAGCCCGAGGCGAGCACCGCGCCGCCGTCCGCGAGATACCTGCGGATAGCGGCGAAGATAAGTTCGTGCTTGCGGTAGGTGCCGAGTTCCTCGGGGTCTGCCCCGGGCATCATGCGCTCGACGATCTGCGGCGCGGGCCAGGTCTGGATGTCGGCAAGCCGGTACTCGGGGAGATCGGGATTCCGGTTGGGGTTCGCCGGGGTCTCCGGCTCCTGGGCGTGCGGCTCCGTCGGGAGCGGGGCGTTGAGAAGCGGATTCACGCTCTCTTCGCCGTTCGCGCCGCGAATGGGGGAGTTGTTCGGCTTCGGGCCGCGGCCGAAGTTCTTGCCTCCGCGGTTGCGGAACCGTTTTTTCTGGCCGTTGTTGGCCCCTCCGTTGCCGCCCTGCTGCTGGGGCTGGTTCTGCTGGGGCTTCGGCGCGGCCGCCTTGGTGACGGCGCCCGCAAATACATCGAGTTCTTCTGCCATAATCTTATCTGTCTTTTTCAGCCGTGTAGATCGTGTAGGGCATTTCTGCATGTTCTACACGTTCTACATGGTTAATCATTCGGTAGTTTTGGCTGCATTTGTTTCTGCATTACAAACTTGAGGAACGCGGCCGCTTGCACTTTGAGCTCCTCGGCTGTTCCGTCGTTATGGATGACGTAGTGCGAACGCTTGGCCTTTTCCTCGACAGGCATCTGCGCTGCAAGACGGGCTTCTGCTTCCGCGCGCGTCATCCCCCTCGTCGTCATCATCCGTTCGATCTGCTTTTCCCGGGATGAGACAACGCAGCATATTATATCAAAATTTTTCTCCCAGTGTGCTTCGAATAAAAGCGGAAT
>ONVK01000145.1 GCA_900321255.1 uncultured Lentisphaerota bacterium
CCGACGACGACCGCGAGCACGATGATGAGCGCCGGCTCGATCGCGGCCGTCATGCCGGCGACCGCATTGTCGACTTCGTCGTCGTAGGTGTTCGCGATTCGGGTAAGCATTTCCGCGAGAGCGCCCGTCTCCTCGCCGACCTCGACCATCGAGACGACCATCGGCGGGAACACCCAGCACTGCGCGAGCGGCGCGGTCATGCCCTCGCCCTCCTTCACCGCGTCGTGGACGCTCTGGAGCGCGTTGGAGACGATGCGGTTGCCGGTAGTGTCGCGGACGATCATGAGCGACTGGAGGATCGGGACGCCCGAGGAGAGGAGCGTGCCGAGCGTGCGCGTGACGCGCGAGACGGCGGTGCGCTGGACGAGTGTTCCCGTGACGGGCATCCTGAGCGACAGCCAGTCGAACATCGTGGCGCCCTTCTCGGTCTTGCCTATGATCTTCTTGAGGACGACAAGAACCACGACGCCGACCGCGATCGTGATGTAGTTGTGCTGCACCCACTCGGACGCGTCGATGACGAACTGCGTGATCGCGGGGAGCTCTGCGCCGCCGAGCATGTCGGCGAACACCTGCTTGAACTTCGGGATTACGGTTACGAGGAGGAACGCCGTGATGCCGATAGCCGCGACGAGGACGACGATCGGGTAGATCATCGCGCCCTTCACCTTGTTCTTGATCTTCTCGCTCTTCTCGGCGAACTCCGCGAGACGGCCGAGCACGACTTCAAGCACGCCGCCCGCTTCGCCGGCCTTCACCATGTTGACGTAGAGGTTGTCGAAGATCTTCGGGTAGGCCGTCAGCGACTCGGAGAACGTGCCGCCGGCCGCGATGTTCTCGCCGATGCCGTCGAGCGCCTCCTTCATCTGCGCGTCCTTCATCTGGCGCTTAAGAACCTCAATGCCGCGCATGAGGGGAAGCCCGGCGTTCACGAGCGTCGCGAGCTGGCGCGTGAACTGCGTAAGGACCTTGGTCTTTATCTTGCCGCGCATCCAGCTCGGGAGCTTGATGTTTATGCTCGTGTTGAGACCGCCCTTCTTCGCGGGAGCCGCGGGAGCCGGGGCGCTTTTCTTCGCGGCCTTCTTTGGAGCCGCAGCCGACGGGGTCGCCGCGCGCTTCACCTCGCCGAGCGCGGTCGGCAGGAGGTTCTGGGCGCGCACGGCCATGATCGCCGAGTTGCGGTCGGGGGCCTCGATCTGCCCGCGGACCTCCGCGCCCGTGGAATCCTTAGCAATATACTGAAATGTCGCCATGTCGGAATAGACCTTCCTCAAGTTTGTGTAGATTATACCATCTATCTCGCCACATGGCAAATGTCAAGTCACTTTCCGACGCAGAATCTCGAGAAGAGCGCATCGAGAAGATCGGCGGAATAGGTGGCGCCCACGGCTTCGCCGAGACGCGCGGAAGCCGCGCGGACGCAGTTTGCGAAAAGGACGAGGTCGGGGAGTGGGCGAGTGGAGGAGTGAGGGAGTGGGAGAGTGGAGGAGTGGGGGAGTGGAGGAGTGGGGGAGAGGAGCGAGCGGGCCTCGATCAGCGCCGCCGCGCCGCAGCCGAGCCCGCCTTCCGCCTCGCCTGGTTCGGCGGCCCTGCGCTCGAGTTCCGCGGCAATTGCGCCGCGGAGCGCGTCAAGCCCCTCGCCTGTCTTGGCGCTGACAGAAACAACTCCGGGGGTTGTTGTTCCCGCGCAGACGCTTGCGCGCCCTGCGGGTTCGGCTACGCCGAATCTTCCCTCCGCTGCGCTGCGGTGCATTCCCGCTCCACCGCTCTGCGTCCTAAAACCATGGTCAGTAGATTCCTCTTGAGTAGCGATTGTCGAGCGTGAAACTGCGGAGTGGTAACGAGAGCCATAATCCTCGGAGTTTGCTATCAGATCGCATTTGGAAAGGACTTCGATGACGACGGCCGTCCCGCACGTCCCGGCTGTTCCACGCGTCCAGCCAGCCGAATCGCCGTCGGCGGGAGTCAGGTTCAGAACGATGTCGGCCTTCCCTATAAGATCGCGCGCGCGCGCGACGCCCTCGACTTCGACGGCGTCTTCCGTCTCGCGAAGCCCAGCAGTGTCGACGAGACGGACGGGCCAGCCGCCGATGTCAAGCCACTCCTCGATCGAGTCGCGCGTAGTTCCGGGCGTTTCCGAGACTATGGTCCTCGCTTCGCCGAGAAGCGCGTTCATGAGGGAGCTCTTGCCCGCGTTAGGCGGTCCCGAGATCACCACAAGCGCGCCCTCCCGCAGCATTTTCCCCTCTTTCGCGCGGCGGATCGCCTCGTCCAGCCGGGCCGCGATCGATTCTGCCTTGGCTAAGAGAGCTGCGCAGAACCCGTCGGGAAGCTCCTCTTCGCTCACGTCAAGCGCATGCTCTGCCGTGGACGAAAGATCGACAAGCGCGTCGTATATGCCGCGGATCTCGCGCCTCCTTTCGCCGGCAAGCCCACGCAGCGCGGCGTCTGCGCCGCGGTCGGTCTTCGCGTCGACGAGATCGAGAACCGACTCCGCCTCCTCGTAGGTGAGCCGGCCGTTGAGGAACGCGCGCTCGGTGAATTCGCCGCGCCGCGCAAGGCGTGCGCCCGAGGCAAGGCAGGCTTCAAGGACGCGGCGCGGCACAACGGAACCGCCGTGGCACTGGAGTTCCACAACATCCTCGCCCGTATATGAATGCGGTCCCCTGAACGCGAGCGTGACGCCTTCGTCGAGAAGCCGGCCGTCGATTCTGTATTGATCGAAGGATATCCGCCCCGCGCGTGGCACTCGGCCCGACAGCCGCTCGGCGATTGAGAAGGCCTCGGATCCGCTGATGCGGATTATGGCAACACCACCCCTCCCCGGAGCGGTTGCTGTCAGCATGCCTCTAAGTAATAGAAACTCCGAGCGTTGGGGCTCCCGCTACCGCTCCGCAGCTTCGCGCCACTCAACGACTTTGCATATGTCGATTGAAGTATTTGGGGATGCGACTGCGTCGCATAAATCGGCCGAAGGCCGCTCTAATCACTGCACAACAGCTTCTACTGATCGTGGTTGAAAAGCGCGAAGC
>ONVK01000144.1 GCA_900321255.1 uncultured Lentisphaerota bacterium
ATCCAGCACCTGCTCCGTGTCAAGGCTGTTCGATACACGCTTCATCACCTCCACCGCCTGCCCGAGCTGTTTCAGGCGCTCACGGTTGAGCGCATAGCCGCGCATAAGGTATTCCTTGAGCACCTTCGTGGCCCAGCGGCGGAACTCCACACCACGCTGCGACTTGACACGATAACCGACGGAGATGATTACATCGAGGTTGTAAATTGCAACCTTAGCAGTTCCAGCGGCATTTTCTGCTAAATATGCAATTTTTGCATAGGCCTCTTCTCGGTTGACTTCACCTTCAGCAAAGGCGTTGTTTATATGCCTTGCAATAACAGATTGCGAGCGGTCAAACAACTGCGCCATTTGAGCCTGCGTGAGCCACACAGTCTCGTCGTTCATCTGTACTGGCAAGGAGACCTTGCCGTCCTTCGCCTCGAAAAGCACAATTTCGTTCTTCATAGCCGTTTCCCTTTCTTTGCGTCTTTTGCGTTCTTTGCGGCTAATACTCAAACAATCCGATTTAGATTCGCGCGAACAAGCCGCGCAAAGCCCGATGCGAATTCGTCTGAAACAAGTGAATCGCCGAGGCCGACGTCAAGGCTTGACGCAAGTGCATCCGCCACGCGCGAAACCGCATTGGCAGTCTGGCGTTCGTTGAGTCCGATCGTCTTTGCGAACGTACGGAAGTCCCCACCGTCGATCCTCGCCTTCTTGCCGTTCAGCGTCAGCGCCATGTCCTCCGTGTATGCGTCCGCAAGATGCCACGATCCGTCGTCCTCGCGCAGCAGCGAGAAGTTCTTGAGGTGCATGTCGGAGTTGCCGGTGAGGAACGAAAACAGGACGACCTCGAAGAAGCGGACGACATCCGCGCCGCCCGACGACGAATACAGCCTGATCTTCCTGGCGATCTGCTCGTACGAACCAAAGTACTTGCGCTCGGTCAGACGTTCCGTAAGCTGGCAGAAGTCCTCCATGTGCTTCACGTGCGGCGTCCTGTCCATGCGCCGCGTCACGTATGCGCGGCGTCCGCCGGAAAGCGATGCAAGCGAGAAGTCCGCCGTCCTGATTCCGCATTTCCGGGCAAGCGACATCGTCAGATGTTCGCTCTCGATGAGCCACGGATAATCCTTGGACGGCAGTTTGAGAATGTAGTTGCCCTCGAAGCCGACAATCGTAATGCGCGGCGAATCGCCGGAGTCGCGTTCAAGATGGACGGACAGTTTGGGCTGCACGCCGCAGACGCTGACGCGCGATGCGACAAGCCGCCGCGCCATCTCGTTAATTTCCTCGTCCGTGTACGGGAACTCAAATGTCGTCTCCCCTTCTGTCCATCCGCCGCCCGAAGTTTCGACAGATGCGGACGGCGGGGGATCCCCGGGCCGCCGGACGCTGACAGCGCCTATGGCCGACGAACAGCACGCGAGAAGCAACCCCATGCGGTCGCGTCCGTCAAGCTTCCAGTTCTTCTCGGCGATGTCCAGGAGCCACCCTTCCGGGATGAGTCCGTCGAAGAAAGGGAAAAGCGCATCGGAGACAAACGCCTCGCTTCGCAGAGGCATCGTACAGCTCACGGCGACTGCGGACGAATCGTTCAGATACTGTTCATCATAGAGTAATGAGAACTTGCCGTCGTCATTCTCCGTCAGCACACCTGCCAACTTCCCAAACACATAGATGTCAGCCTTCCGCATAGACGCTCCTGTCAATCGGCACCGGACCCACACACGCGCTGAAAAGGTCAAGTACCTGGTTCACCTTGTCGAGACGAAGCGACACCTTGCCCTGCTCCAGTTCACGGACAAAGCGAAGACCCACGCCAGCATAGTCCGCCAACTGGACTTGCGTCCAGCCCTGTTCTCGGCGCTTCGCCTTCACGAACGCCGACAGACTACACCCTTTCGGGTATGATTTATTATCAGACATACAATCTAATCCCTTTCGGGTATAGTTTTAACCAAACGCGCAAAATTATACCATATCGGGTGTATCACGTCAATCGTATCTTGTTGAATGGGCTGTAGACAAGACTCTTCTCCACCTCTCTGTCAAACCATATCAGCCGGTCACTCCTTTCTTTCCGTAACCTCGTGGGAGATTTTGAGCAGCGCGAGGTTCAGCTCGATCGTCGTCTTGCGCGACACCGTGGAAAGGTTGTCACCGATGAGACTCGCGAGCTTGTGACCTGCACGCGTGAGCATGTTCGCCTGCTCCGGCGATCCCGCATTCTCGGTCTGGAGCGCCTCCATGTCGCGGACCATCGAGCGAACCTTGGCGTAGGTTTCGATGATTGCTTTAGTCGCGCGCACGGCCCTGTCACTGTTCAACACCGTCGCCAACATGTAAAGTCCCCGCTCAGTAAATGCATATGGAGCTCTGCGAAGCCCCATTTTCAGGCCGGCAATCTCTTCTTTTGACAAATTGGAGGTCACAATTTGTGACTTCCAATTGGCTATCTCTTGCGTGTTGAGCTGAAATATATACCCCTCTCCAAAGCGATCCGCATTGCGCTTGACCGCCTGGTTGAGCGCTTTCGTCTCCACGCCGTACAGCGCGGCGACGTCGCGATCAAGCAGCACCTGCTGATTGCGGATCGTGAGCATGCGGGATTGCACAGCGGCGATGTCTATCGCATTGAGTTCGTTTGACCTTTTCATTGTCCTATTCCTTTCGGCGTTGTGTCGGCGCATTGCGCGGCCGAACGCCGGCCACAGGGTACAATACGCCAACGGCGCATTTTCGGAATAGGCGATGCCTCGCCAAGATGCCGACGACGCTTAGGCTGCGCATCTCGCGCTCAAGCCCGCGGAGGAAGCCTCCTCCATCACATTCCAAATCGGCCGCCGCGGTT
This sequence comes from uncultured Lentisphaerota bacterium, assembly GCA_900321255.1. Taxonomy (GTDB): domain Bacteria; phylum Verrucomicrobiota; class Kiritimatiellia; order RFP12; family UBA1067; genus UBA1067. The sequence continues at coordinate 2,837 of ONVK01000144.1, forward strand.
CCCGACATCGACGCCCCCTCCCGGACCGTCCGCCCACCCTTCAGGCTTTTCGATCCGCTCTCAGCAGGACTCGGCACTCGCCTTTGGCTCGGCTATCCCCTCGGCCTTTCGGCCTCGGCCCTCAAAGCAAAGCTTTTCGGCGGCTACCCTTCGGTTTCAACCCAACGGCTTTCAAGGCTCCCGTTCGTACCTCCGTCGCCACGGAGTTCAATCCCGGAGAGCACGAATATGATACCATACCTGCGCGTCATCCGTCAATCCGCGCACTCGGAAATTTCATGCTTAAGCGTAAAGCGCCACTTGCGGTTTTGGTCGCGCTTGGACGCGTAGGCGATGCCGATGCGCGGGGCGGAGGTGAACTTGACGCGCGCGCCGTCGCTTTCAAGCCAGAGGCGATTGGAGCGAACGAGGTCTTCGCGGTTGAGCGAGCGGTCGATCTTGAGAAGCTTCGTCAAACGTCCGGGACCTTCCGCGCCTTTCACGCCGCGAATGAGCACCGCCTCGGGACGCCCTTCCGGCCCCGTCACGACGTTCAGCATTTCGTGCATCCCGTAGCAGAGATAGATGTAGGCGCAGCCGCCCGGCGAGTACATCACATCCGTCCGCGCCGTGCGCCCCTTGTGCGCATG
>ONVK01000142.1 GCA_900321255.1 uncultured Lentisphaerota bacterium
CTCCGGGCATTGCAGATGCGGCGATTGCGATTGCCGCGAAAGCTGCGGCGAGAAATGTCTTCCTGTTGTCCATAATGCACCTCCTTCTTGTGTTTCTGTTCTGATAGGCGGCCATTCTCGGAAAATCTGACAGTGATAATGCTCGCGGCGCATCTGCCGCGGATTTGGTATAATGTCAAGCATGGAAATCGACGTAAAGTCCGCGGTGGCCGAGATTGAGTCCACCACAGATCTGCTTGAGCGCGCGCTCAAGCTTTCCGGCCTTGTCACGACGATGTTCCAGCGCAGGGGTTTTCCGCTCGTGGTCGTCGGCGGAAGCGCAGTCGAGTTCTACACCGAGGGCGGATACATGTCGGGCGACATCGACTTCTGCCGAAGGTCGCTTAAGGCGATTCCGCCGCGTGTCATGCAAGAGGTAATTGCGGAGCTTGGCGGAAAGGGCGTGTCCCGGAGCTGGATGGTATGCGGGCTCTGCGTCGATCTTCTTGGCCTGCTGGAGTGCGAGACCGCCCTGCCGATGCGCGAGCTTGAGACTCCGTACGGAGTGGTCAAGATCATTCCGCCGGAGCTCGCGCTTGTGGAGCGCATTCTCATTGCGAACTATCCGCCGTCGGTGGAACTTGCCTCGACAGCGCGCAAGATGATGGTCGCGGCCGTGAACGACTCTCGCTTCGACTGGGTTGAGGCGGAACGTCTTGCGGCACTTCCAGACTTCGGCGTCCTCGCCGAGCTGCGTGCACTCAGGGAGGACGTCTCGAATGGCTGATGCGGCAGAGCGCAAGGTCATCCGCATGACATGGGACGAGTGGCGTGCCTCGCGCGCCGCGAAACGCGCCGCGCTCGCTGAGAAGGGCCTATCCGCGCCCTCGCGCCGCACGACGGCGCGTCCCGAGGCCCGCGCAGCCCTTCGCGCGCTTGAGGACGACTTCGCCCGGATACAATCGTAGGGAGACATCAATGAAGAACATGATGATTGCGTGCGTTGCGGCGGTAGCCGCTGTCTGCGTTGTCGGATGCGTTCCCGGCGAGGCGGAGATCAAGGTGAAGTCGTCGGAGCTTGCGAAGATTGCAAAGGGCGAGATCGGGTGGGCGGACGTGGCAATCGTCGCCTCGAACGCCTATCCGAACGTCACAATGGACGTCTTCCCGGAACGGGCACGGAATCTCAAGTCGCCTATGACGTACGCACAGCCTGGGTATGGCGAGTTCTCGGTCACGAACAGGCTTTCCGACGCGCTGGCGTTTATGGTGAAGAAGCTGAACGGCGCGCTGCCTGACTTTTTCTGCAAGGACGAGAAGGTGGAGCTTTCGTGTTCTGCCGAGGGGACAAACGCGGTTCTCGTCCTGAGGGCGGAGCTCAAGGCCCCGATTGGGAAGAAGGCGGTTTTGGAGAATGCCGATCTGCCTCGTGTCCTGCAGTTTGCAATCGAAGATGGTGACGACAAGATAGTCCCGCCCGATGTTTCCGCAGTCCGCCGTTACAGGGCTTTTCTGAATGTCACGCAGACTGCGCTGCGGATGGCTGGCTATGAGATGCCAAGTGGAAAGAATGGCGCAGAAGATGATGTCTGTCCCGTAGATCTCGAAACGCTGCTCGGCACTTTGACGTATGTGGAGTATCTCGACAAGATCGAGGTGTCGCAGGAAATGGATATTGCGGCGGCGCCGATGCTTAAGTCATGCAACGCCGAAACGGCGAGAGATCCGTCGAAGCTCTGGATAGAAGGCGAAGGATTCATGAGCGAGTGGGAGAGGGAGATGCGCTCGAAAATGGTTCCCACGAATGCCACGGATGTCGTGTTCAGCGGCGACGAGCACAATGGACGGTCCGTATCGCAAATGTATGCGCGGACACGCTGCAAAGTTGACGAGGCGTCGTTCCGGGCATTCGCGAAGGCGCAGGACTATCCGCTTGCAAGCAATGCAATGGACAATGCCGATCTGGACGCGCGTGCCGAAAACCCTCATCCTGACATGATGGGCATTGTCATTCCGTCCGACAGTCCGAAGCCGGAAAACTATCTTTCCTACTGCTGCATCCACAGGAACAACGGCGGGATGGTTCTCGTGTACGACAAAGACCGCCAGATTCTCTACGGCTGGTACATGCATCATTGATCGGCTCGCGGCGAATCTGCTGTACGTTGTGGCGTCACTCGTAGTGGGTCCACATGCGAAGAACCTTGACCACGTGTTCTTCCTGCAGAACCTGGTAGACGAGGCGATGCTGGATGTTGATTCTGCGGGATATGGCGCCTTTGAGGTTCCCGACCAGTGTTTCATAGGGCGGTGGAGTTCGGAAGGGGTCGATGGCGAGAATGCCCAGGAGCCGCTCGACGTTGGGCCGAAGGCCGGAAGACGCGATTTTCTTTGCGTCCTTCTGCGCCTGCTTCGTGTATACGAGCGTCCAGCTCACCACTTGAGCTCCGTGGAGCACTCTGAAACCGGCGTTTTCATGCCGTCTACAATCGAGTCCGCAAGCCCGGGGAAGCTGTTGAGGTAGAGCGATTCCTGAATCGCGTTCCAGTCTTCCATGGAGATGAGAACCGCCTGGTTGCGTTTCCCGACGATGCAGTATCCCCTGTGCTCATCGGCGACATCGTCAATGAGCCCGAACAGGTTCTTGCGTGCGTCTGTAACCGTAAGTGTCGGCATGTCACATTCTCCCTGCGATTAGTTTATGAGGATAGTGTACCATTTCTCGTACCACTGGTCAACTGGCACCGCCGATTTGCCACGGCTGATTCCTAGTAGCGCGGCGCATCTGCCGCGGATTTGGTATAATGTGAGGCATGGTAGAATTGAGCAAGAGTCCGAGGCGGTTGTATTCTGTTGTGCGGAACCTCGAATGGGCGTTTCCCGCGACGTTTGTTTTGGGCATTCTTGCCGTTCCCCTTTGGTCGGCAGACATGTATGCCGGCATGGCGCTGTCGCTTACCGCCGTCGCGCTCGCGTTCGGACTGCTGCGTCCGCGCCGCGTGGAGAAATCGCTTGGCAAGTGGCGCGTCTGGCTTGTCTCTCTCCTTTCTCTCCTTGCGCCGCTTGCGATCCTTCAGGTGGTCATAGGATTTACGGCGTTGCGGCGCGGTTCGCTCGTCGGTGGCCAGTTGCGGACTTCGGCCTTTCAGGCGAAGATAGCGGATGCCGACCGCGTCGTGATTCGAAAGGGCGGCGGTGGATGTCATGGCGACCCTGACAAGGACGATGTTCTGTATGTCATTACCAACAAGACGGAGATTGCGGAATTCGGGAAGATGTTCCGCTTCTCGGGTGGAGGCATGATGTGTGCCTGCTGCGGTTATCCTGGCGTCGACTGGTGGAAGGGCGACAAAAGGCTCGTACTTTCGGCAATCCACCATGGTCACGCTCTTGGCGTGAAGGGATTCCCAGGAATAAATTTGCGCCTGTCGTCATCCTCGCGACTTGCGCTTGCGAAATGGTTCAAGGAACACTGCGGCATCGACATCGAGAACGATGGCGGCTGGACAGATCATCGTGACGACGCATCTCCGGGAGAATGGCAGCAGGAGAAGTTCGCCGCCAATTTGTACTATGAAGCCGCATCTCTGGCTGGTGAGGACGAAAATGTCGTGCTTTCTCCTTGGGGCGTTGCCTCGCTGTTCGCGCTGTTGCAGACCGGCGCACGCGGGTACACGTCGCACGGCATGGCCCGCGCCCTGCAGATTGGCGGAGAAGACATCCCCGCGCCCGATGTCGTCGCCGCCACATTCCGCCAGATGCGTGAATCAATTGTCCGCTCAGCCAGCGACGACGTAGAGGTGGAGCTTTCCGATTCGGTCTGGCTTCGACCTGGGTTTGACGTCCGCAGCGACTTTCTTTCTATCTGTCGCGATGCTTTTGACGCAGAAGTCGGCACGACCGAGATGGGAGAAGCTGGGCGTAGGGCCATCAATGGATTTGTCGCGGAGCGGACGCATGGGCGCATCGCGGGCTTGCTGAGTCCACCCGCGCTTGACGACCCAGATACGGCGCTTGTTGCGATCGGTGCTGTGTACCTCAAGGCCAAATGGCAGGTTCCGTTCATGCGCAGCGCCACCTACGGACAGGTCTTTCATGCTCCAACTGGGGATGTCGAGACGCCGTTCGTCCACGACACCCGCGAGGCTGAAATCCTTGAAACACCTGAATGCTCCGCGCTGCGGCTCCCATACTCCGACAGTTCGCTTGAAATGCTCGTCCTGCTGCCGTCGCCTTCGAATACAGTCAAAGATATCATGTACAGGTTAGGCGGGACACTTTTGGGCCGCCTTGCGGAAAATCCGTGGAATGGCCGCGTCAAGATTGCGCTGCCGAAATTCAAGTTTGACGTTACGCATGACCTCAGGAAGGTGCTTGTCCCGATGGGCATGGGAATGGCGTTTTCCAGGGACGCGGACTTCGGCGGTATCGCAGACATGCGTGCTCCGCTGTACATCCGCGCTGCGATTCAGAAGGCATGCATCGCGCTCGACGAGGATGGAACGACCGCCTCCGCCGCGACCGCAGTCATGGTGGAATGCGCCGCCGTGGCAGAAGACACTCCGCCGCGTCAGTTTGTCGCAGACCGTCCGTTTCTTTTCGTCGTCCGGGATAGCTGCAGCGGCTCTATCCTTTTCCTCGGTGACGTGCAATGCCCCTGATCGGAGGACGTCTTCTGGTTGACGGCAAACGGAGATTGTGGCATAATACCGAACAGCAAAGGAGAAAAGCTATGACTGCAAAAGCAACTGCACTGTCGTTCCTGGGTTTTTGCATCGCGTTTGCGGGATGCACGTCATTCGAGGACGAGCTGCCCGAATCGTGCGTCGTCATCGAGGAGGTCAAGACCACCCCGCCCAACAAGGTCGTGATCGACACCAAGATGGAGGTTCGAAGCTACCCGGTCATAGTGACATTCCTCGAGAGGATGTCGAGCGGGATGTCCGATATGAAGGGGTTCGGGGCGTCGACAGTAAAGTCTGAAGTCATTGCGAAAGAAAGCGATGAGGAGCGGGAATGGAAGGAGTTCTTCGCCCGCTGCAGCGGTGTCACCTGGCCCGTGGGATCGTCGTGCACCTATGTCAAGCAGATCGGCAAGCTGCGCGTGCGCAACACGCCGGAGAACCTCAAGCTCATCGACGAGTTCATGGACGAGGTCAAAGCTGGAGGCGTTCTTATCGAAGTGCAGACGCGCTTCGTCAAGGTCGCGCAGAAGACGCTGGACGAGCTTGGCGCGGAACTGTTCCCCGGGAAGGGCGCCGGATATCGCTACGACCTTGCCGAGTTCGACGCCGTTCCCGCAGGCGAGCTCGAGCGCCGCCTTGTCTCGCGGCGCGATCTCGTGGAGAACAAGGTCTGCCGGGCGACGACGCGTCCCGGCGAGGAGGTTGTTTTCAAAGATGTCGCGGAATACATCTATCCGACGGACTATGACGTGCAGATGAGTTCGTACGCTCCGAGCGGCAGCAACGACTGGGTGCGCACGGGCGAACACGGTTTCGCCGTGGTCGAGCCGCAGTCTTTCACGATGCGCGAAGTCGGCTCGATTCTTCAGGTGACTCCGACGATGACCGACGACGGACAGGTCATCGATCTTGAGCTGAACACGCAGGTCGTCGCGCCGCCTGAATGGATGGACTACGGCACGCAGCTTCCGTCGTATATTCGTCCGCACCCGCAAGCTTGACTACACCGGCCGAGCCAGTAAGGCCAAGTAGCTTCAATCTCCATAGTGTATAATATGCGCCATGAAAAACGCCATACTCGTCTTTGTCGGCCTTGTTGCCGGGATTGCGGCAGCCAACGAGCCGCATGAGAAGGGTCGCCTTACTCTCTCGTTCAAGGAGAGCGACCCTGTCGGTGACTTTGCCGAAATGAAGCGCAGGGTTCCCTCCTCCTTCGACGACAAGGACGACGCAGGCAAGGACAAGCCCTACAACGTCTCGGAGCGCACGTACTCC
>ONVK01000141.1 GCA_900321255.1 uncultured Lentisphaerota bacterium
GCGGACGGGACGATTTGCGAGCTCGACTTCAACGTCGACGACATGACGGGCGAGGAGCTCGCGTTCGCTTCGGAGCGCATCTTCGCAGCGGGCGCGAAGGACGTGGCGTTTGCCCATGTCGTGATGAAGAAGGGCAGGCCCGGCGTCCTCGCGTGCGTGATGTGCATGGAGGAGGACAAGGCGAAAGTCGTTTCCGCGATATTCGCGAACACATCGACTCTCGGCATTCGCGAAAAGACCTGCCTCAGGTACACGCTTTCGAGGAAGATCGAGGAGGTCTCGCTTTCGGACGGCTCGACCGTCAGGCGCAAAATCGCGTCGGGGCACGGCGTTAGCCGCGCGAAGTGGGAGGCCGACGATCTCGTCGCCTACGCGCGCCGCCACGGCGTCTCATTGTCCGACGCCCGCGCGAAGGCGGAGGAAGGCGCAATCTAGCCGCCTTTGAGCGGCACGAGGCGAGGCGCCGAAGAGGGTCAGAAAAGACCCGCGGAAAACCCGTTCGAGACCCACGCGGTTTCGGCGGATTTGCGACAATGTTCCCGTCCTGGAAAACAGGGCGAAAGGAAAGAAGGAACATGGTCGCAAGATGCTACTCAGGAACGATAAACGGCGTCGACGCGTCGACGGTCGAGATCGAGGTCAGCTCCTCCAAGGGGACGAGCTCGTTCGCGATCGTCGGGCTGCCCGACACCGCGGTAAAGGAGGCGAAGGACCGCGTCTCCACGGCCCTCAGGAACTCGGGCTTCAGGTCAAAGGACGAATACGCGGTCACGGTGAATCTCGCGCCGGCCGACGTCAGGAAGGAAGGCCCGATATACGATCTTCCCATCGCCGTCGCGCTCCTCAAGGCCACCCAGCGCCTCCGCACCGAGGAGCTCGCCGAATACGCGCTTGTCGGGGAGCTGTCGCTCGCAGGCGGCGTGCGGCGCGTCCGCGGAATCCTCCCCATAGTGATCGAGATGCGGCGCATAGGCCGCCGGGCGGTGCTCGTTCCCGAGGAGAACGCCGAGGAGGCGAGCGTCGTCTCGGGAATCGACGTCATCCCGGTGCGGACTCTCCGCGAGGCGGTTGAGTTCCTCAGCGGCGATTTGGAGATCGAGCCACATTCGACCGATCTCGCCTCGCTCGTCTCCGCCGAAGAAGGCCGCGGCGACGACTTTGCCGACGTCAGGGGCCAGGAAAGCGCACGCAAGGCGGTCGAGATCGCCGTTGCGGGCGGGCACAATCTGCTTATGATTGGCTCGCCCGGCTCGGGCAAGACGATGATCGCGCGGCGGATACCCTCCATCCTCCCGCCGATGACCCCCGAAGAGGCGCTTGAGGTATCCAAGATCCACTCCGTCGCGGGCCGCGAGAAGGGCGGCGGCATGTTCGTCACCTCGCGCCCGTTTCGTGCGCCGCACCACACGGTGAGCTCGATAGGGCTTCTCGGCGGCGGCACGCGGCCCGTTCCCGGCGAGGTTTCGCTCGCGCACCGCGGGGTTCTCTTCCTCGACGAGTTCGCGGAGTTCCCGCGCCCCGCGCTGGAGGTCCTGCGCCAGCCGCTTGAGGACGGCCACGTTTCCGTCTCGCGAGCGGCGGCGGCGATCGACTTCCCGTCGCGCTTCATGCTCGTCGCCGCGATGAACCCATGTCCCTGCGGCTACTACAACGACCCGACGAGGGAATGCCGATGCACGCAGCGCCAGATACTCAAATACCAGCACCGCGTCTCCGGGCCGCTTCTCGACAGGATCGACATCCAGTGCAGCGTGTCGGCCGTAAAGCCCGGCGATCTCGACTCCCTCGAGCCGGGCGAGTCGAGCGCGGCGATCCGCGAACGCGTCATGGCGGCGCGTGCGCTGCAGCGCGAGCGCTACCGCGGCCAGCGGGGGGTGTTCACGAACGCCGACGCGAAAAGCCGCGACCTGAAGGACATCTGCCGCATGGACGAAAAGGCGGCGAAGCGCCTTCGCGACCAGCTCGAGAAGCTTCAGTTCTCTGCGCGCGCCTATGACCGGGTCCTGAGGGTCGCGCGCACCTGCGCCGATCTCGCCGGCCGCGCCGGGGTGAACGAAGACGACATATTCGCCGCGGCCGGCTTCCGCCAGCTCGACCAGGGATCCGAGTCTTTCTGGGCCTGAAGGCCCGTTGCACAAAACAGACAAACCTACAAAGGAAAGGAACGAACAATGAATGACACAACGAGAAACGCCGACACGCCCGCAAAAGTCGGCCAGTACCGCCCGAGCCTGGCGTTCTACCACGCCAACGCGAGAGGCACTGGCTGCGCGATGAAGCTCTCGCTCCATCCCGCGCACGACGATACTGACGGGTGCATCATGATGACGATGGCGAACCAGCTGACCATCGGCGACCGCGTCTCGCCGAACCCGGTCTACCCGACTTTCGACTGGGAAGGGCGGCTTACGGTCAAGCTCGACTTCACAGATCTCTCGCGCATCGTCCAGGTGTTCCACGGCGAGCGCGAGTCGCTGGGGGACGGGAAGGGCCTCTACCACCAGACGGCGCGCTTTTCCACGAGCATAGTCCTTCGCCACATCATCGAGCCCGAGAGCTGCTACTCCTTCGAGCTGTACCGGAAGTCCAGGGACGGGAAAGACGAGTCGAGCGCACGGATCGTCCTCTCCGACACCGAGGCGTTCGGGCTCTGCCGCGCGATGGAGAATTCCTTCGGGGTGATCAGCTTCGGGATACCGATGCTGGTTGAGCACGACACCACGGCCTACCGGCGCGAGGCGAGGGAGGCGCGGAATGCCAATGCGGCGTGAGGCGCCAAACGTCGGCGTCGAGCACGGCGCATGGGGCGAGGATGTCGCGGTCGAGTATCTGCGTATCCACGGGTACGAGATTGTAGACCGCAACGTCCACCCATGCCGCCGCGACCGGCGCCTCGAGATCGACGTCATCGCGTACGACCGCATGTTCGACGTGATGGCGTTCGTGGAGGTGAAGCAGCATGCGAGGCGAAGCCCGTATGCGCGCCGGCTCCAGAGCGTGACGCGGCACAAGAAGGATCTTTTGCGCCGCGCCTGCCGCACCTGGCT
>ONVK01000133.1 GCA_900321255.1 uncultured Lentisphaerota bacterium
GACGCTCCTCCCCGTCGGCTTCCGCGGGCTCGTCGTCGCCGGCATGATCGCGGCCCTCATGAGCTCGCTCGCGTCGCTCTTCAATTCCGTCTCGACGCTATTCACCGTCGACGTCTACCAGAAGCTCAAGCCCGACACGCCCCAGAAGAAGCTCGTCGTCATCGGGCGCACCACGACCGTCGTCATGACGGCTCTCGGACTTCTCTGGCTCCCGATCATGAAGGCGATCTCGGGCGGCGGGCTTTACCAGTACATCCAGTCGGTGCAGGCGTTCCTCGCGCCGCCGATCGTCGCGGTGTTCCTGACGGGACTTCTCTGGAAGCGCATGAACCTGCGCGGCGCCCCCTGCGCCAGACTACGCGCATCTCGACGGACTCAACTTCAGCTGCCTCTCGCCCGAGTACAAGAAGGCGAACCGCGAGAGCTGGAACTGGGTCGACGTCGTGGCGTCCATCTTCGTCGTCGGCTGCGTGATCGCCGCCTATGCGTACTTCTGGACATGGCTTAATTAGGATATCGGATACAACCACGAAATACACTAAATACACAAAACTTTTCGTGTGCTTCGTGTATTTCGTGGTTCAAACTTAAAACAAACCAAAGGAAAACAAAAATGATCAATCAGCCCAAGGTCAAACTCGCCGTCGTTGGAGTCAGCCGCGACTGCTTCCCCGCCACTCTCACCAAGAAGCGCGTCGCCGCCGTTATGGCGGAGGCCAAGAAGGCAAAGCTCGCCGTCGTCGACTGCCCGGTCACGATCGAGAACGAGATTGACGCGATGAAGGCGCTCGAGTGGGCTCGCAAGGAAGGCGTCAACGCGTGCTGCATGTACCTTGGCAACTTTGGTCCCGAAGGCCCGACCACCATGTTCGTCCAGAAGTTCGGCGGCCCCGCGATGGTTCTCGCCGCGAAAGAGGAGAACAGGGCAGTCCTCAAGTCCGATCGTGGCGACGCCTTGTGCGGCATCCTCAACTTCAGCTACAACGTCGGCCTCAGGCGCCTCAAGGTCTACATCCCCGAGTATCCCGTCGTCGACGCGAAGGGCGCAGTCAGGGAACTCAAGGACTTTGCCGACATCGCCCGCGTCGTCCTCGGCATCAAGAACCTCAAGGTTTTCGGCTTTGGCCCCCGACCCTACGACTTCCTCGCGTGCAACGCGCCGATCCAGCCTCTCTTCGACCTCGGCGTGAACGTTCAGGAGAACTCCGAACTCGACCTCTTCGAGCACTTCCACAAGATGGCGTCGAGGAAAGCCGAGATCGACGCAATCGCGAAGGACATGAAGAAGGAGCTTGGCTCCAAGTGCCCGTACCCGGATCTCCTGCCGCAGCTCGCGCAGTTTGAGCTCGCGCTCATGGATTGGTACGAGAAGCAGCGTGGTGCTTCCGAGTTCGCCGTCTTCGCCAACAAGTGCTGGCCGGCGTTCCAGACGAGCTTCCACTTCGTGCCGTGCTACGTCAACTCCCGCCTCACCGGCCGCGGCATTCCCGTCGCGTGCGAAGTCGATCTCTACGGTGCGGTCTCCGAGTACATGGTCGAGTGCGCGACTGAAAAGCCGGCGACGCTTCTCGACATCAACAACTCGGTTCCGGACGACATTCTCCCCAAGGGCATCAAGCTCGCGGGCGCGGAGAAGCGCGATCTCTACATGGGCTTCCACTGCGGCAACACCTGCATGAGCTGTCTCAAGAACCCCGCCATGAAGTACCAGCTCATCATGAACCGCGGGCTCGAGGGCGGCGGCAAGCCCGTCATCTCTCGCGGCACGATGGAAGGCCAGCTCAAGCCGGGCGCGGCGACGATGTTCCGCCTCCAGTCGAACAGCGACTCGAAGCTCGTCTCCTACATCGCCGAGGGCTCGTTCCTCGACGTAAACCCATGCTCCTTCGGCTCGCTAGGCGTCGCCGCGATTCCGGGCTTCGCGAGGTTCTATCGCCACGTGCTCATCCAGAAGCGCTTCCCGCACCACGGCGCCTACGGCTTCGCCCACGCGGGCAAGGCGCTCTTCGAGGCGCTGAAGCTCCTGGGTGTCGACGACATCAATACGCCGAAGCCGGCGGGCGAGCTCTATCCTGGCGAGAACCCGTTCGCGATATAACTGGCAAAGGATGTGAAGGTGACGAGATGTATACGCTTGGAATCGACTCGAGTACGCAGAGCGTCAAGGCTCTTGTATATGACACTGAAGCCAAGTCGGTAGTCGCTACCGTCTCCGTAAACTTCGGGAAAGAACTTCCGGAGTTCGGCTGTCCAGACGGATTCCTCCCTAACGAGGACCAGCTCGTTAGGCAGGCGGATCCGCGACTCTGGGTGGCGGCGCTCGAAAAGGTTCTTCAAAAGCTTGCGGATTCTTTCGACACGTCGAAGATCGACGCAATCGGCGGCGACGGCCAGCAGCACGGAAGTGTGTACTTGGGCGCCGGCTGGTCTGCAGCGCTCGCCTCGCTATCGGATGCCGCTGACGGGCGGACGCTCGTCGAACGGCTCGACGGCGCTTTCTCGCGCCCCGTTGCGCCGATCTGGATGGACTCGTCGACGCACGCCGAAGTCGCGGCTCTCGATGTGCGCTTCGGCGAGACCCTGAGGCTTCGCACGGGCTCTCCCGCGATCGAGCGCTTCACGGGTCCGCAGATCATGAAGTTCGCGAAGGAAGATCCTTCGACGTTCGCCGCGACGAGGCGCATTCATCTCGTGAGCTCCTTCCTCTGCTCTCTGCTCATAGGCGCGGACGCTCCCATCGACACTGGCGACGGCGCGGGGACGAACCTCCTCGACCTTGCGCGCGGCGAGTGGGACTCGGAAATCTGCGCGTTCACCGCCCCGGGCCTCGTGGCTAAGCTCCCGGCCGTGCGGAATGGACGCGCTGGTTCGCTGGCGCCCTACTTCGTGAAGTACGGCCTTAGGCCTGGCATCCCCGTCGCGGCGTTTACCGGCGACAACCCCGCCTCGTTGGTCGGCACCGGCGCGGACAAGCCCGGCGTCGCTGTAATCTCGCTTGGCACGAGCGATACCTTCTTCGCGGCGATGCCGGTGTTCAAGACGGATCCCGACGGATACGGCCATGTGTTCGGCAATCCTTCCGGCGGCTTCATGTCGCTTGCCTGCATCAAGAACGGCTCGCTTGCCCGCGAGAAGGTGCGAGCCCTTGTCGGCTGCGACTACGCATTCTTCGACGAAGGCGCGTTCGAGGCTGCAGGCGTGTTCGCTGGAAGGGCGTTCCCGTATTTCGAGGAGGAGATAACGCCGAAGCACCCCGGGACCGGCATCGAGGCCGACTTCGACTGGAAGGCCGCGTCCGACGCCGAGAAGGTCGTCTCGATTGTTCGCGGGCAGGTCCTCAACATGTACGAGCGCACGCGCTGGATCGGCGCGTTCGACACGATCCGCGTGACAGGCGGCGCGAGTCGCTCGAAGGGAATCCGCGACACAATCGCCGCTGTCTTCGGAGCACGGGTGGAGACGCTCGACGTCCCCGACTCGGCCGCGCTGGGCGGCGCGATCCTTGCCGCGTGGCTGCTCGGATAGGGGCGGCGGTCCCTGCGGATTTGAGGTGGAACAGACTTGAAAGTCTATTGGAGCTATTCGCTGGAGGACGTCGAGGCGAAGTGCGGCGCGAAGCTGACGCGGCGGTTTTGATACTGCTCGGCGCGCCCTTGCCACAGCAAATGACCCGAATGGGGGATGTTGCGCGCAGGGTAAATAGAGTATAATTCTGCGCATGAAATTCAAGAACGAAGAGCTGAAGGTTGCGGCGGACGCGATTCGCGTACTTGTCGCGGACATGGTCGAAAAGGCGAACTCGGGGCATCCCGGCGGTTCGATGGGTCAGGCGGACGTCGCGGCGACGCTGTGGCTCGAATATCTGAGGGTTGACCCCAAGAATCCACTTTGGCCCGACCGCGACCGGCTCGT
>ONVK01000132.1 GCA_900321255.1 uncultured Lentisphaerota bacterium
CACCCATGAGAATGCCGAGAATGCCGATAACGACGAGCAGCTCGACGAGCGTAAAGCCTTTTCTTGCCTGTTTCATTTTTTCCTGCCTTTCGTTTTAGTGGTGGAACTGAGGATATTATCTCACAAATTTTCTTTTCTTTCAAGTGCCCTTTTGAGGTAGGGCATGTACGACCTCGTATATGTCACAAGGCTCACGAACGTGAGGACGCCGAGAAACGCCTCAACCGCGATGACGCTCAGCGGCCAGACCGTGTTCGTCCAGACATTCGCGGCGCGAAAAGGCTCAAACTGGCGGAAGCAGAGGTAGGCGTATATCCAGCCCGCGCCGGGGAAGGAGAGCGCCGTGCGGACCTTGCCGAGCCACATCGCGGCGACGTCGGCCCCATACATCGCGCCGACGGACCTCAGGAACGTCACCCATGTGTCGCGCAGAAGGTAGAGGACGGTCAGCGCCAGCAGAGAAAGCGTCTGCAGCTCGCCGGCGCCCGAGTGCGCGGCATGCCAGACGAGAACCGGAAAGGCGACGAGGTAGAACACCTTGTCCATAAGGGGGTCGGCCATCTTGCCAAGGGCCGAGACGACGCCCCACTGGCGGGCGAGCTTGCCGTCCCAGAGGTCGGTGAGCCCCGAAAGCAGCATCCCCAGCGACGCAAGGACGGCGAGCAGGACCGACGGCCCGGAAGCGCCCGACGAACCCGCGTCGAGCTCTTGCCAGACGGCGAACACAGCCCAGAGGAATATCAGCGGAACGCGCGCGAACGTCAACGCGTTTACGAAAAGGGACTTCCTGCTCACTCGTCGGCCAGCCCTTCGGCAATCACCTGCTGCATGACGGCGAGCGTCTCCTGCAGCGACACGAGCCGCGCCTTGAGGCCCTGCACCCGCGTTTCGGCCTTCTGGTAGTTGCGCCGCGTCGCGAAGAGCTGCTTGAGTATCTCGCCCGGATCCATGTCGAGGTCGGTGAGCTCCATGCCGTCGGGAATCGGGACGAGCACGTCCTTGCCGCACTCGGAGCAGCTGATCTGGAGCCCCGCCCCGCGGTAGTCGATTACGAGCGTCTTGCTGCAGTGCGGACAGAACTTCATCTTTTTCTTCGGCCATGTGGAACCTCCTTGTTGCGGACATTATATAAAAAAAAGCTCCGCGGCGCAACCGCCGCGGATGACTTTCGCTTTCGCTGAACGCGCGGATCAGGCGTTCTTGGCGATCTCGACGATCGTCTTGAAGCCCTCGGGATCGTGGATCGCGATCTCGCTCAGCATCTTGCGGTTCAGCGCGACGCCCGCCTTGGCGAGACCGGCGATGAACTTGGAGTAGCTGATCCCCTCGGCGCGCGCCGCCGCGTTGACGCGGGCGATCCAGAGCTGGCGGAAGTCGCGCTTCTTGAGCTTGCGGTGGATCGTCGAAAGGCGCATCGCGCGATCGACGGCCTCCGTTCCTGAAGAGTTTCGAGCGGGCGCCGTAGAAGCCCTTGGCCTTCGCAAGGCGGCGGCGGCGGCGTTCGCGGGAAGCGGGTGCATTAGTAACACGCATGGTATATGTCCTCCTTCTCTATCAGCGTCCCTGGAGGGCGCGTGCGTATGTCTTGGTGACCTTGTTGGATTCGACGGCGGTGCGGCCGCAGAGGTTGTTCTTGCGGTTGCGCTTCTTGCCGTTGTTGAGGTGTGCGTGGCCGCCCTGCGAACGCATGATCTTCCCGTTCTTCGAGAGCTTCATGCGCTTGACGGCGCACTTCTTCGTTTTCATCTTAGGCATTTTCTTTTTTCCTTTCTTTTTCCTTACCGGTCGGGCAGCCTGTTTTCGCCCGAACCAGACGGTAAAACATCTTACTGCTCATCATCCTTGCGGGACTCAACCTCGAACTCGGGGCGCTTGCCCTTGAACCACCAGTACATGATCGGCGTCGCGATGAACACCGACGAATACGTGCCCGCGACGACGCCGATGAGCATCGTGAGCGCGAAGTCGTAGATCGAGCCGTCGCCGAACGCGAAGAGCGCGAGGATGGCGAAGAACGTAGTGACGGACGTGATGACCGTGCGGCCGAGGCAGGCGTTGACCGCGCTGTTGCAGAGCTCGGCGAACGTCATGCGCCTGTCGTGGCGCAGCTGCTCGCGGATGCGGTCGAACACGACGACCGTGTCGTTCACGGAGTAGCCGATGATCGTCAGAAGCGCGGTGATCACGATGAGCGACACCTGGCGCCCGCACAGGGAGAAGATCGCGAGCGAGATGAGCGCGTCGTGCGCGAGCGCGACGAGAGCGCCGAGGCCGAAGCCGAACTGGAAGCGGAAGCCGACGTAGAGGAGGATCGCGACGAGCGAGAAGAGGACTGCGTACGTGCCGCTCTTCTTGAGGTCCGCGCCGACGACCGAGCCGACTTCGTCGACCGACGCCGCCTTGAACTCGGCCTGCGGGAACCTCGCCTGGAGGAGCTTCGTGACATGCGCGCCGACGTCCTTGTTCTCGACCTGGGAGCCCTTCTTGGTCTCAGCCGTCTCGCCGGTCTTGACGAGGAGCGTCGAATCGCCGACGCCCTCCTGGTACTGGATGACCGTCGCGTTGTCGAAGTCGTTGAGCGCCGCGCGGATGTCCTTGATCTCGGGCTTCGCGTCCTGCTTGAGGTTGTAGACTATCGAGGTGCCGCCAGTGAGGTCCACGGCGAGCACTGACGCCTTGTTGTTCATGAAGCGCACGGCGAAGATCGCAAGCGCGACCGCGATGAACGCGAACGAGCCGCCGACCGTGTACTTCGTGAGCCTCATGAAGTCGAAGTTCGGCTTCTTGAAGAACTGCATCATCCTGAACGGCGCCTCGCGGCCGGAATCGACGCAGTGGTCGAGGACAAGCCGAGTCACGACGACGGCCGTGAACATCGAGATGACCACGCCGGCGGTGAGCGTGATCGCGAAGCCGCGCACAGGGCCCGTGCCGACGACGAAGAGGATTACGCCCGTGATGATCGTCGTGAGATTCGAGTCGAAGATCGCGGTGAACGCGCGGCCATAGCCGTTCTTGATCGCCTCGCCGGCGCGACGGCCGGCGGCGAACTCCTCGCGGATGCGCTCGAAGATGAGCACGTTCGCGTCAACCGCCATGCCGAGCGAGAGGACCAGGCCTGCGATGCCGGGCATCGTGAGGACGGGAAGCTGCATCGAGCCGCCGCCGCCCATCGCGGGGTCGTGCGCGAAAACGCCGAGGATGTTGGCGACGAAGACGAGCGCAGTCGGGAGAAGCGCGATGTCGAGGAAGAGCGCGATGTCCGCGACGAGGCCGGTCATCCAGTAGTAGATGAACATGAAGACCGCGACAAGGCAGAAGCCGAGCACTGCGGCGACCATGCCGGCTTGCTTCGCGTCCTCTCCCACGGTCGGCGAGACGGAGGACTCGGCGAGAATCTTCATCGGCGCTGGCAGCGCACCGGCGTTCAGCTCGTTCGCGAGCTTCTGGGCGGAGGGACCGTCAAAGCGGCCGGTGATCTGGCCGTTTGCGCCGATCTCGCTCTGGATGACTGGCGCGGAAATGAGCTGGTCGTCGAGAACGATCGCGAGCTGGCGGCCGCGGCCGGTCGGGTTCTTGGGACCGCCGGCCTTGTAGTTGCGCGTCAAGGTCGCGAACTTCTGCGCGCCCTCGGAGTTGAGGCGGAAGCCGATGGAGAGGTTGCCGGTGGTCGGATCGCGCTCGACGGCGGCTGACTCGAGATGCTCGCCGGTGACCTGGGGATCGGTGCGCCGCGCGACGAAATTGGGCGAGTACGTGCCGTCGCCGTTGTCCTCGAGCATGAACGCGTAGCGCGGATCGGGGACCTCGAACGCGGCGAGGCGCGCGGCGTAGCCGGGAGTCTTCGAGACTTCCTTCCAGTTCTCGGCGCGCGCGTAGCCCGACCCCTTCTTGACGTAGCCCTCGGGCGCGACGTCCTTGGAGAGAAGCTTCGCGACGAGCTGGTCGTTCTTGGCGTGCGTGAGGCGGAACTCCAGGTAGGCGGCGCTCTGCAGCGACGCCTTCGCGGCCTTGCGCACCTCTTCGTCTACGCCTGGGAGCTGGACGAGAAGGCGGTGGTCCTTCATGCCCTGGATCACGGGCTCGTTCGTGCCCATCGCGTCGACGCGGCGGCGAATTACCTCTATAATGCGCGAATCGCAGTCCTTCAGCGTCTCGTCGATCTTCGCCTGAACGGCGCCGGGCGTGTTCGTGATCGCCGGGTTCTCGGCGATGATCGACTCGGCAAGGCGCTCGGTGTCGACGCCAAGCGTGAACGACGTGCCACCCTTGAGGTCAAGGCCAAAGCGGAGCTTCTCCTGTACAGGCGTCGTAACATAGAACGAAACGACTGCAATGAGCAGCAAAACAAGCCATTTCCAGATGTTGTTTCGAACAGCAGATTCCTTGGACATAGTCTATCTAATCCCTTTTTTGAGAAATTGAAGGGAGATTATACCAAAATTAGCGTGAGAAGTCCAGCGGCCAGGCCGGCCCTTCAAGGCCCGCAGGAGGACCGCGAGCGAGAAATACCCTACGACCGCCGCAAGAGCAGCGCCGTAGATGGTGAGACCCCATCCGATCTCGGCCGCCGCGGGCGCGGCGGATGTGCCGCGCAGGGTCTTCAGAATCTCGAGAAGGACACCACCGATGATGAGCGGGGCCGACATGAGGAACGAGAACTCGGCGGCCGCCTCGGCATCCACGCGCCCGGTGCGGGCGCTCGCGAGCGTCATTCCCGAGCGGCTAACGCCCGGAAGGAGCGCGAGCGCCTGGGCGCAGCCCATGAGAAGCGCCCGTCCCCAGCAGACCTCGCGGCTCCCGCGGGGGAGGTAGCGCGTTCCGATCAGGACAGCGCCGGTGAACATGAGGAGCGCACCCACCATCTTCGCGTTCTCGAATAGTCCCTCGATGAAGTCCTTGAAGCAGAAATATACGACAACGGCAGGAAGCGCGCTGAGCGCGATCTTGAGGACGTACTGCCACTCGAAGCGGACCGTGATGCGCCAGATCGTGCGCCAGTAGAAAGCGCAGATGCTGACGAGAGTTCCGAAGTGGAGCATCAGGTCGAGTCGCACTCCGGGGACGTCAAGCCCCAGCATGTGCTGTCCGATGACAAGATGTCCCGAACTCGAGATCGGGAGGAATTCCGCTACGCCCTGGAGGACCGAAAGGACGGTTACGTCGAAGAATTCCCTCATTTCGCGCCCTTAAGGTGCTTCTGCACGGCGGGCGTGACGAACGGCGTCGTGTCGCCGCCGTAGGCAGCGATCTCGCGCACCGTCGAGGCCGTGACGTAGGCGAGGTTCTCGCTCGGCATCATGAAGAGCGTTTCGATCTCGGGAGCCATGCGGCGGTTGGTGAGCGCCATCTGGAACTCGTACTCGAAGTCGCTGTAGACCCTGACGCCGCGGATGACGACCTTCGCCTTCTCGCGGCGGCAGAATTCGACGAGAAGCCCGTCGAGCATCTTGACCTCGACGTTGCGAAGCCGCGCCTTCTTGACGTCCTCGCGGATCATCGCGAGGCGGTCCTCGGCCGAAAAGCGCGCGCCCTGCTTCGCGCTCGTCGCCGCGACGGCGACGACGAGTCTGTCGTAGAGCTTGGACGCGCGCTTGATAAGGTCGAAGTGCCCGAGAGTCATCGGGTCGAACGTTCCAGGATATACTGCCGTTTTCTCTGCCATGCCGTATATTATACCATATCCCGCGCGCAGCACGCCCGCAGACTGGCGACGCGCCTCAGCGCGCCAGCCAGCCGCCGTCGCAGGCGTAGGTGTAGCCGGTCATGTAGTCGGACGCGGGCGCCGCGAGGAAGACGCAGATGCCCTTGAGGTCGTCCGTCGCGGTCGCGATGTAGCCCGGTGCGATCGCGTTCACGCAGATCCCGTCCTTCGAGAGCTCGTTCGCCATGAGCATCGTGAGCGACTTGATGCCGCCCTTCGAGGCCGCGTAGCCGGGAACGAGGATGCCGCCCTGGAACGAGAGCATCGACGCGATGTTGATGATCTTTCCGCCCTTGCCCTGCTTGATCATCTGGCGGACGACGGCCTGCGAGAGGAAGAACGGCGTCGAGAGGTTGATCGAAATGACGTCGTTCCAGTTCTTCGCGCTGTGCTCGGTGAACGGCTCGCGGCGGATGATGCCCGCGTTGTTGACGAGGATGTCGACCTTCTTGAGCGCCTTGACGACCTTGGCGACGATCTTCGGGGCCTCCTTCTCGCCCTTCGAGAGGTCTGCCTTGATTCCGATGGCCTTGCGGCCGAGCTTCTGGATGGCGGCGATTGTCTCGTCCATCGGGATTACGTCGACGATCGCGACGTCCGCGCCCGCTTCCGCGAGCCCTATCGCGTACGCCTGGCCGATTCCGCGTCCCGCGCCCGTTACGATTGCGACCTTGCCGTCGAGCTTGAACTGATCGAGTATCATGATTGTATTCCTTTGCTGCGTTGGTTTTGCGTTAGTATATCATAAATCCGCCATTGTCCGCTATTCCATGCAGACCGGGCCGATGAGCCCGGACTTTAGCGGTTTCCACTTCGACGCGTCGAGCGGCTTGTAGTCCAGGCCGACCATATTGATGTCGCTGAAGTACTTCCAGTCAACACCGTTGAGATCGTTCCACCTCAGGCGGTTTGCGCCGAGGTTCGTGACCTCAACCTCAAGGACATTGCCCTTTTCGCCGAGAACGCCCGCCGGAATCGCAAAGTCATAAGGCGGCATGAACTTTACGCCGAGGTCGCGCCCGTTGAGCCGCACGCGCGCAATCTCGCGCACATCTCCAAGGGAGAGCGACGACGGGCGCACGCTAAGCATATCGAACGTCGTCTTGTAGAGCATCGTCCCGGAGAAGGCGTCGTCGAAAGTCTCCCAGCCAACGAGCGCGTCGAGCTTGCGCGGCGCAGGAAGCGCCGGCCCACCGCAGACCGGCTCGACGTGCCAGGGTCCTGGGAGGTTGAACGCATTCGTCCCGCCCGCCACGCAGTCCTTCACCTCGAAGCCGTCGCCGACGAGAAATCTCGAGTGCAGGGGCGCGAGCGCAACTTCGCGCACCGCCATGATCTCGCCCGTCAGCGGATCTGCTGCCGTGAACGTGCCCTTCGATGCTACGACCTTGGCGACAGAGCCCGTGTTCACGACAAAATACGCCGTCTCGCCGTCCTTCTTCCACCGAGTCGCCAAAAGCCCCGACTTCGCGTCAAAGGGCGTGCGACGCGCCCTTGACGGAATTTCAAAGCGCTCTGGATCGACAAGCTCCGCGTACTTCTTCGCAAGGCCCGCCTTGACCATGCGCGGCGAAATGTAGTCAAACGCATATCCTGCGTCATACAGCTCTTTCGCAACCTCGCCGATCTTCTCGCCGTAGAACCAATCACGAGCATGGACAGTCATCCGCGCGACTTCACCCTTGTGCTTCGCGCGAAAGCTCGCCGGGTCCCACAGTACAGCAATGTCGTTGTCGGGCGTCCACGTCTGGAAGAGAGACTGGCACCGCGTCACATACTTGTTCATCGCCCCCATCTCACGCCAGATCGGGTTCCTTGGGTTCATCTCGACAGACGCGTAGAAGCACCAACCCGGCCAGACCGCCTCCACAGGCGAATAGCAGCAGCCGTGGTAGAATACGTGGTTCACGCCGGCAAGGAAGAGCCGGTCGAGGAACATCTTGATTTCCTGCGGTCTCTCGCAGAAATGCTCGTCGATCCACGTACAACTTTCGGCGGAGACGAGCTTCGTGCCCTTCACGTGCGCGGCGGACGAGGCGAACTTCGAAATAAGGATATCGCGATCGTTCTTTCCGAACATCTCGGTCTCGGGGATGTCCGCAAGCGCATAGAAGTCGAGCCAGTTCGAGGGAGCGCCATGCGCCTCGTTTCGCGTCAGGTACCCGTTCTCACGGCACCAGTCCGTCCACACCTTGAAGCAGGCAAGCTGCGATTCGTCGACATCCTGGCCTTTCTTCGGCTCCGCGCCATAGTATTCGTAGCTGTCGTGGTAGAAGGCGCGCGGACGCGCCGCGACGAGGATGTCCGCCGCCTCGTCTGTCGAGTCGTCCCGCACGAGATCCTCGCACGTTACGCTCTGCGCCGCCTTGCCGAACCACTTGTCGAACTGCGCGACGTGGAGCTTCATCGCCTCGGGATCAAACGGATCGAGCATATATCCCGTACCGCCAAGCCCGGCGCGCTTGACCTTCTGTCCGGAGCTTGCCGCGTGGTCCTTGTCGATCCACGGTCCGCCAAAACACCAGCCAGAGCCCATCGTGAGGTCGATGCCAAGTCCGTTGTAGCTTGCCAGCCCCGCCGCGAGGTTCCACGCCTCAATCCACTGCGGGGAAAGAAGCGGTTTCCAGTTCTTCTCGTAGCCGCCCTTCGCGCCGTAGATCGGAATCACGTGGAAGCCGCCAAAACCCTTGTCCCTGAGCTCCCTGCACTGGAACTCAAGTCCGGCCTTGTCGACGGCCGAGCCCATCCACCAGTTGTAGACCCACGGCTTCATCGTCTGCGTCGGTTCGGGCCAGGCAAGCGGCTTTGGCGCCGCAGCGCAAACTCCCGCAAGCGACACCGTCGCCGCAATTGTCAAAGCGCAAAGTTTCATGCAGTCATCCTTCATGGATGTCACCGCGCGTCAATGGCGCGGACGGCGAAAAGAGGCGCGGCTACCGCATGTCGGTCACGCCGACCTTGTCCATGTCGCCGTAGTTGAGGTTCTCGCCGCCCATGCCCCAGATGAACATGTAGTTCGACGTTCCCGCGGCGGAATGGACAGACCACTCGGGCGCGGTGATTGCCTGTTCGTTGTGCAGCCACACGAGACGCTGCTCCTGCGGGCGGCCCATCTGGTGGCAGATCGCCTGGCCTTCGGGGACGTTGAAGTAGAAGTACGCCTCCATGCGGCGGTTATGGGTGTGCTGCGGCATCGTGTTCCAGACGCTTCCGGGCTTGAGCTCCGTGAGGCCCATCTGGAGCTGGTTCACGCCGCCGCCGGGAACCTTCGTCAGCACGGGGTTCACGATGAGCTGGTTGATGACGCGGTCGTTCGACTCCTCCATCTTGCCGGCCTTGATGTAGTTGCCGATCGTGTAGCCCGGCTTCTTGCAGTTCTGGTCGGAACTCCTTGTAGGCGGGCGCGGAGTTGAGGTAGAACTTCGCGGGATTCGCCTTGTCCTTCGAGGCAAACTTCACATCCTTCTTGCCGCAGCCGACGTAGAGCGCCTCCTTGAACTCGAGGTCGTACTTCTCGCCGTCGACCGTCACCGTGCCGGGCCCGCCGACGTTGATGACGCCGAGTTCGCGGCGGTCGAGGAAGTGTTCGGCCTTGAGCTCCTCGAACGTGTCGAGCGTCAGCTCCTTTTCGACAGGCATTGCGCCGCCGTAGACGAGGCGGTCGTACATCGTGTAGGTGACGTTTATTTCGTCAGGCGCCATCACCTTCTCCATCACGAAGCGCTCGCGCGTCTTCGCGGTATCGTAGGATTTGAAGTCGTCGGGGTGTACTGCGGTCTGAACGGTGAAGTTTACCGTCGTCGCAAGCATTATCGCGAGTATGTTCATTTGTCTTTGCCTTTCTTTTGTGTTCTAAACTTGGAATCTATCATGGCCTTGAACATACGGGCCACAGACTGTTCGCTCGCGACCTGCTCGCCGCGCACGTAATCGTGCCACGACTTCGCGTCGCGGAACCTGCCGGCCTCGGTCCAGTCAGCGCCGGCGCAAACAAGAAGCGCGGTACCGTGATGTTTCAATGGCTCTGTCATTATCATCTTTGCGCCTTCGGGGCCGTCGGCAAGCGCGACACCGCCCATGCCCGGCATCGCGAATATCGCGTTCATCATCGAGCCATCCTCGCCCTCGCGGTTGTGCGGTTTCTCGAAGAGCGACACGATGAGCTTCTTCTCGTCGATGAAAAGATCGCCCGTGTGCTCGCGTTCCGCGCTGAGGTCAAGCCCGACGCCGATCTCGAGCCCCTCAACCGGCACATCCTTGGAGAGCGTCACGGCCTCAGTGAAAAACGAACTTCCTTTTTTCAGTACGACTCCAAGCGTCATCGTGCCGCCGATCGGGAGCTTGTAGTCGAGCTCAAACGAGCAGCGCTCCTCGCAATTGGTAAGAATGCGATAGGCCACCCAGTTGCCGTAGTCGGGAAGCCACTTGCCGTCCTTCCTGAACGCCACTCCGCCTACGCCGCGACCGGGACCTACGGCGTAGTCGTCCATGCCGAGGCCGTTCACGTTCTTGTGCCAGTTGCCGTAGTCGCCGTGTCCGCGCAGGAGATGCACGACGAAGTTGTTCGTCGTCGCCTTGTTGAAGACGTCGATGCCGCTCCACTTGTGCACGTCGCCAGGCCCGTAGGCGCGAAAACCAGTGCGGTCGTTTTCCCAGAAGAAGTCGTTCGCCCGCTCCGGCGCCTCCCCGCAGAGGCACGTGGTCGCTATCAATATTGCCGCAATCATAGCCCTCCCCCTTGCTGTTGCACGCTTGCCGTCATTTCGCCCTCCTGATCCTGACGAAATTGACCGCGCACATGCCGAGCGCGAGAAGCCCCGCGAGAGCGGCGCCAATCCACTTGAGCGTGACCGTGAGGTGGTAGATCGACCAGCACCAGAGCGCCGAGGCGAAATCGAGCGCCGCACCTCCCTCAAAACCCTCCGGAACGGCGATGCCGTCGCAGTTCGCCGCGGCGATCGCCTTGGTGAACGCGGGAGTGAGGTTGGTGACGAAGAAAAGCCCGGCTATGAGCGCGACAAGCCCTATCACAAAAGTCTTCGGCACATTGCCCTTAGTGATCGGGAGTACGCACGGGAAAAGGTAGAACATCCCCGCGAGCGACGCGAGCGGCAGGAACTTGTTCCCGGGAAGGAAGACGGAAAGGAAGAGAATCACGGGGATAAGCAGAATCGAGACGACGAGCGTCGTCGGATGGCCGATCACGAGCGCGGGGCTCATGCCGATGGAAAGCCCCTTGAGCCCCGAGAAGCGCTTCTCGACAAAGCTCCTCGTCTGTTCGCAGATGGGCTTGAGTCCCTCGATGAAAAGCGCCGTAATGCGGGGTATGAGCTCCATCACAGCGCCGACCGTCACGCCGAGCTTCAGTATCTGCGGAATCGAATCGACCACGGCCTTCCACGAATCGCACCTCAAGGCGCCGATGCCGCAGCCGATCACAAGGCCGAGGAAAAGCGGCTCGCCGAGAAGCCCGAACTTCCTCTTCATCCCCTCCGCGTCGATGTCGAGCTTCGAGATGCCGGGAATCCTGTCGAGGACCCAGCAAATCACGACCGCAAACGGGGTGAAGCTCTGGCAGAACGGCTGCGGAATGGAGATGCCATCCATGTCCTTGTAGTAGTCCTGGAAGCCCTTCGCCGTGAAGTCGGCCATGCAAAGCGTGATGACGTAGAGGACGATCGCCGCATAGAACGCCCACGCGAGCGAGCCGGTCGCAAAGAACACCATCGCGCCGAGAAAGGCGAAGTGCCAGTAGTTCCAGAGGTCGATGTTCACCGTGCGCGTCACGCCCGCGACCAGCATGACGACGTTTACGCCGAGGCAGACGGGGATTATGAACGCGCCGACAGCGCAGGAGTACGCGACCGCCGCAGCCGCCGGCCAGCCAAGGTCGAAGAACGGGAGGTTCAGGTGGTAGAGGTCGGTCATGCCCTTCAGGGCGGGTCCCAGACTCGACGTCAAAAGCGCAGTCACGACGCCGAGCCCAACGAAGCCAACGCCGACGAGAAGACCCGACTTGAGCGCTTTCGAGAATTTGATGCCGATGAGCGCGCCGAGTATTGTGAAGATGACGGGCATCATAACTGCCGCGCCGAGACCGATTACGTAAGCGAAGACCTCTTTCATGCCGCAATTATACCATAAACCATCACGTCATGGCGTCCCCTTTATAGGGGAGCGGGGCTGACGCGCCCGCCACGTGCGCTTCGCCCGCATACACCTTCACATCGCCGACGAGAAGCGAGCCGTCGTCCTGCACGCCGCCGCACAGCCCCTCCACCGGCGCGGAATCGCCGTCAGTCGCGAATACCGAAACCGCGCGACCTTTAAGAAAATCAAGCGCGGCAAATCCGCCGCGGAGCGCGGCAAATCCGCCGCGCAGCCAGCGAGAGTGCATGTCGCCTATTTCCGCGACGACGCCATTTAGGACGCCCTCGCGATCAAACGGACTTCCCGCAGCGAGCCGCAGCGACGTCGCGCGCGCGGCAATCTCGGCAGGAAAATCAGTCTGGTTGACGTTGAGCCCGACGCCCGCGATTACTGCGTCGCCGTTCCTTTCGCAGAGAATGCCGCATATTTTCCTACCGCCGACGAGCACGTCGTTCGGCCACTTCACGGAGACATCCGCCGCACCGCCGAGCAGGGAGGAGACATATCGCGCGACGGCAAGCCCCACGACAAGCGGGAGCGTCGCAACTTCCGCAGGCGACGCATCTGCCGCGTCGAGCACGGCCGAAAAGGTAAGGTTCTCGCCTCGCGCGGCGTGCCATTCGTGGTCAAGCCGGCCGCGCCCCGCCGTCTGGAACTCTGCGACAAACACGTCGCCCGGGCGGCCCGCGCGCGCGTCGGCGTTTGTCGACGCAGTCGTTTCCCTGCGGTGGAAGCGGAATTCCATCGCCTCAAAGCTCAATCCAGTCGCCAGACTTGCAGGAGACTTCGGAGATCTTTCCGCCGCGGCGGATGACGAAGGAATCCTTGCCAGATGCGTTCATGACGAACGTCTTCTTCGCGGGAACGTCCACTATGCGGCCGTCGTCGTAAAGCCCGATGACGACTTCCTTGTCGCTCTCGGCCTCGATGACGGGATACTGAAGCTCAGGATGGCGAG
>ONVK01000138.1 GCA_900321255.1 uncultured Lentisphaerota bacterium
AGAGGCAAAGGGCGTTAAGCTCGGCTGCGACGTGCCGTCTGAGCCGATAGTCGTTCGTTCTCACAGGCAAAAACTTCTGCGTCTCGTGAGCAATCTTGTTGACAATGCCGTCAAGTACACGGACAAGGGGTCGATTTCCGTCTCGCTTGTGCGAAAGTTCCCGGGCCGTGTTAAGTTGACTGTCGCCGATACGGGCATCGGCATGGCGAAAGATTGCCAGAAACACATGTTCGAACGGTTTTATCGAGCCGAACGGAGTTCCTCGCGCCCTGGCGACGGCAACGGCCTTGCCTATGTCGACTCAGTCGTCAGACTGTACAGCGGCACGATAGACTGCAATTCCGCCTTGGGCAAGGGAACGACCATTACTGTGGTTTTGCCACTCGACATGACGCCGTAGGCAGCTGGCGACTTGAAATTTGGCCGAGGGGTTTGGTATACTCTCTTTGAAGTGAAGTACTCGGCACTATTTCTCTGCGTCGCCCTCGCCGGCTGCACCACGCCCCTCCTCTCCCCCCGCCTGCGCCTCGCCGAAGACTCCATTCCCCTCGCCGACATTGTCGTCGGCGCGGATCCCGCGGAGCGAGTCCGCTTCGCCGCCGGCGAACTCAAGGAACACCTCGACAAGATCACCGGCGCGTCCTTCGCCGTCGTCGCCGCGCCTTCGCCCGGCCGCGGCGCCATCACGATCTCCCTTGCGCACGGCCTCGAACCACAGGAGACGCGCATCGCCTTCTCCCGCGGCGGAGTCTCCCTCGAAAGCGGCGCGTTCCCCGAATACGCGGTATACGATTTTCTCCGCGACTACTGCGGCGTGACGTGGCTCGACCCGACCGACGCCGGGACGCTGATTCCGCGCGACCCCGGCCTTTCCGTGAGGCGCAGGGACAGCGCGGGCAGGCCGTTCGCCAAGGGGCGCACCCCGACTGGCGACTACTCCCCCGAGCTGTGGGAGGCCGGCACTCCCGGCTGGACGAACTACCTCCGCGTCGCCTATCCCTCCGCGTTCGCGACGAATTCGTCCTTCGCCGCCGCCCTCGCGGAGATATCGAATCGCAAGCGGCTTTTCCTGCGGAGGATGAAGACCGGAGGAGAGGTCGTCCACGCATGCCACTCGTTCTACGGATGGTACGACCGCTTCTGGGACAGGTCGAGCCCGAACTTCGAACGCTACCGCCCCGAGCTCTTCGCGAAGGGATACGAAGGCGAGAAGCGCCCGCCGCAGCTCTGCTACACGAACCCCGAGACGCTGAAGCAGGCCGTCGCGGACATACGCGACTACTTCGACAAGGGGCTGACGACGTGGGGCAGGGACGTCTGCTGCATCGAGCCGATGGACAACAAGTCGTTCTGCAGATGCGAGAGGTGCGAGCGCGAGTACAGGCCCGAGCTTGCGAACGTCAGCTCGCAGCAGTCCGACCACTGGTTCAGGTTCGTCAACGCCGTCGCGCGGGAGATCGCGAAGTCGCATCCCGGCAGGAAGATCTCGACGCTCGCCTACTACACCCACTGCTGCGCTCCCTCCTTCAGGCTCGAGCCGAACGTCATTGTCCACTTCTGCTTCACGTGCAACAGGATCCCCTACGCGCTGCGCCACGACTCCGAGATGCGGCGGCTCGCGGACTGGCGCGCCGCGTATCCCGACAGGCCCTTCGGCCTCTGGCTCTACCACACCTTCCCCAAGGAGCGGCTTGCCGGAAGGCGGCCCTACAACTGCTTCCCCGGGTTCTTCGACCGCGCGCTCGAGGAGGAGTACCGGCTCTTCCACAGACTCGACGTCTCGGAGAACATCTACAACTGCGGCTTTGTGGACGACTACGAGAACTTCCTCTCGCTCAGGTGGATGTGGGACCCGCGCGAGCCGCTCCGCTCGCTCGAGCGCGAGTACTTCTCGTCGTACGGCGCGGCGGCGGCTCCGCTGAGGGAGTTCTACGGCATCGTCGAGGAGCGCTACTGCGACCGCGCGAACTACTCGCCCGAGTTCCTCGCCGCGCATGTCCGCCAGACCGAGGAGATCGCCTGGGGAGACCTCGGCACGGAAGAGGTGATGGCGCGCCTCGGCGCGCTTGTGGACGAGGCGGAGCGTCTCGCCGACACCCCGACCGCAAAATCGCGCGTCGCCAACTGGAAGCACGGCATCTGGCAGTACATGCTCGAGGGCTTCAGGGCGTACCGCGCAGGGCTTCGCAAATGAAAGGAACAGGAAAATGATTACAAGAAGATCGTTCATCGCCTCGTCCGCCGCGTTCGCGGCTGCGGGATGCGCCTCGTTCGGCGACAACGGCGGCGCGGCAAATGCGCCGCGCTTCGAGTTCGGCCCAGACGGGAAGTTCACCTTCCTCCACCTCACCGACCTCCACCTCAACCCCAACGGCCGCAGGCTGCACCCGCGCGTCGAGCGCGTTCTGCGCGCGGCGTTTGCGAAACACGCCCCCTCGCTCCTCGTGCTGACGGGCGACAACGTCAACGGACAGAACGGAGACGTCAACGCGCACGGGAAGTTCGAGGAGGCGGTCGATCCGATGATAGACCTCTTCCGCGAGGCGGGGATTCCGTTCTGCGTCACCTTCGGCAACCACGACTCGGAACTGAAGGGCCCGGACCGCTTCTCCCGCCAGGAGCAGTACGACTACTACAAGTCGCGCGGCGGCGAGCTGTTCGTCGACCACGACGTGCCGGAGCTGCACGGCGTCGGAAGCGGCGTGGTCTCGCTCTTCGAGCGCGGCGCGCGGCGTCCGTCGTTCAACCTGTTCGTCATGGATTCGGGCGACTACCCGGAGAAGACGGGCCCGGATTGGCCCGGCTACGAGGGCTGCCAAACCGACCAGATCGCGTGGTACGAGCGCGTCTCGGGGAAGACTCCGTGCCTCTGGTTCCAGCACATAATCGTTCCCGACGTTAACATCCACGGGCTCTTCGTCGATGCGCCGCCCTGCGCCGACCCGAAGGCGAAGGAGGGACCGGAGACCGGCTACAGGATGGACTGTCCCGACGGCCCTCGGCGCATGCTTCTCGCGCCCGGCGTCGCAGGCGCCCTCAAGGAGCACACGTGCCCGCCGTACTGGAGGACATACCGCGACGCCGCGCACACGTTCGAGGGGCGCACGCTCTACGACAGCTGGCGCAGGACGGGGAACCTCAGGGGCGCGTACTTCGGGCACGACCACATGAACACGTTCGACGGAACGGATGCGAACGGGATACGGCTCGGCATGACGAAGTGCTGCACGTTCGGGAGCTACAACGACAACAACATCGGCGTGCGCGTGTTCACCGTCCGCCCGGACGGCACCTACGCAACCTCCATCTTCGCCGAAGCCGACTGCTGACTGCGGGCGGCTCTTCGCGTGCGGCGAATTTCATCCGTGGCGCGGCATTGCCGCTGAAGTTGTGGTATAATACTCCGTAAAACGAAAACCCAAGGAAGGGAATGGATATCGTGAACAAGACCGTCATCGTAAACGCACACGTCATC
This sequence comes from uncultured Lentisphaerota bacterium, assembly GCA_900321255.1. Lineage (GTDB taxonomy): Bacteria > Verrucomicrobiota > Kiritimatiellia > RFP12 > UBA1067 > UBA1067. The sequence goes on from ONVK01000138.1 coordinate 3,476, forward strand.
TCGCCCGGCGTCGACATCGAGAACGCCACGATCGTCGTCGAGGGCAAGAAGGTAAAACAGGTCATCAAGGGCTCGAAGCCCGTCAAGCCGGACGCGAAGACGACGGTCGTCGACGTTCGCGGGCAGTACGTGATGCCCGGCTTCATCGACGTCCATACCCACGGCGCGCTCGGCTA
>ONVK01000131.1 GCA_900321255.1 uncultured Lentisphaerota bacterium
CACCTCCTCGGCGAGGAAGCGGAAGTAGGACTGCAGATGTTCTGGCTTTCCGGCGAATTTGCAGCGAAGCTCCTCCTTCTGCGTCGCGATTCCGACGGGGCAGCAGTTGAGGTTGCAGTTGCGGCACTGCACGCACCCGAGCGCGACGAGCATCGAGGTGCCGAACGCGAACTCGTCCGCGCCGAGCATCGCGGCGATGACGATGTCGCGTCCGGTTCGGAGCTGTCCGTCGACCTGGAGCTTCACGCGGTCGCGCAGGTTGTTCTTGACGAGCGTCTGGTGCGCTTCGGCAAGACCGACTTCCCAGGGGAGCCCGGCGTGCTTCATCGAGGTGAGGGGCGCGGCTCCCGTTCCGCCGTCGAATCCCGAGATGACGACAACGTCCGCATGCGCCTTCGCGACGCCCGCGGCAATCGTCCCGACGCCCGCCTCGGAGACGAGCTTCACCGAGACGCGCGCAGCGGGGTTCGCGCACTTGAGGTCGTAGATGAGCTGCGCGAGATCCTCGATCGAGTAGATGTCGTGGTGCGGCGGAGGCGAGATGAGCGTCGTTCCTGGCTTTGCGTGCCTAAGGCGGGCGACGAACTCGTTCACCTTGTGCGCGGGGAGCTGTCCGCCCTCGCCCGGCTTCGCTCCCTGCGCGAGCTTGATCTGCAGGTCCTTCGCCGAGCGGAGATATTCGATCGTCACGCCGAAGCGCCCGGACGCCACCTGCTTGATGGCGCTGTTCCTCTCGGTGCCGAAGCGCTCGGGGTTTTCGCCGCCCTCGCCGGAGTTGGACATAGTGCCGAGTCCGTTCAGCGCAAGCGCGATAGTCTCGTGCGCCTCGGGCGAGAGCGAGCCGAGCGACATCGCCCCGCCAACGAAGTGCTTCACGATGGAGTCTACCGGCTCGACATCATTTGTTCCCTGTATAGTTCGAGTTTTGAGTTGGAGTTCGAGAGTGGAATCGTTCCTTTCTCCGACTCCAACTTTGAACTCCAACTGAGACCGCAGCGTCACATGGCTGTTCTTGTCGATGTCGTCGGTATAGCGGTGGAAGCGCGCGTAGTCGCCGTGCCGCACCGACTCGCGGAAGTCGACGAGCCGCGTCGGAGACCAGAGATGCTCCTCTCCGCCTTTGCGCTCACGGTACTCGCCACCGGGAGGGAGAGTTGGAGTTTTGAGTTGGAGTTGGAGAATTGAATTGCATTCTTCCTTTCTCCCACTCCAACTTTTCACTCCAACTATCTTCTCAATGTCTTCCAGTTCCAGCCCGCCGACAGGCGATGTGACGCCGTCGAAATATTCGCGCATGATCTTCGGCCCGAGACCGACCGCCTCGAAGATGCGAGCCGAACGATAGGACCTCAATGTCGAGATGCCCATCTTGGACATTATCTTCATCAGCCCCTTGCACACTGCGGTGACATAGTTTGCCGCCGCCTTGACCGTGTCGTCCTTGCCGATTTCGGTGACGGTCGCGAGCGCGAGATACGGATTTACCGCCGTCGCGCCAAAGCCGAGCAGGACGGCGAAGTGGTGCACTTCGCGCACCTCGCCCGACTCGACTATGATGCCGACAGACGGACGCACCCCCGCATCGACAAGCGCCTTGTTCACCGCCGCGACAGCCAAGAGCGAAGGAATAGTTTTGAGTTGGAGATTTGAGTTGGAGAGTGGAATTGTTGAAAGTTCCATTCTCGAACGCCGCCTTCAGTCCGCCGTCGAAGGACATTGAAAGCGTCTTCGCGGGGAAATCGGGAATGTTCCTCAGGCGCGCAAGTTCGTCGTCCGTCAGGACAGGACGCGTCATCTTCACGAGGCGAGCGTGTTCCGGCGTCTCGGAGAGAATGTTTCCCTCGTTGCCGATGTAGGTCATGATCGACATCACGAGCTCCTCTCGGATCGGATCGATCGGCGGATTCGTCACCTGCGCGAAGAGCTGGTGGAAGTAGTCGAAGAGAATGCGCGGCCGGTGTGCGAGCGCTGCAAGCGCCGCGTCGTTGCCCATCGCGCCAACCGGCTCGTGGCCGGTCTCCGCCATCGGACGGAGGATGAGCTCGATGTCCTCGAGCGTCCAGCCAAAGCGCTCTTGTTCAGACACAATCCGGCCATCTGGACTGGACGGCACGATTTCGGCGAAAAGACCGGTGACGGGAATGTGGTTCTCCTTCACCCAGCGGCGATAAGGTCGACGCCGTGCGTAGTAGGTCTTGAGCTCGGTGTCCTCCATGAGGCGGTGTTTCCCGAGGTCGAGCCAGAGCAGAGAGCCGGGACGAAGCCGTCCGTGGCGCACGACCGATTCCGCAGGGATGTCGAGAACTCCCGTCTCCGACGCAAGGACGAAAAGTCCGTCTTTCGTTAGCGTCCAGCGCGCGGGCCTCAGTCCGTTTCTGTCGAGCGCCGCGCCGAGTCCGAGTCCGTCGGTGAACGCGACGGCGGCAGGTCCGTCCCACGGCTCCATCAGCGCGGAGTGGTACTCGTAGAACGCGCGCACGTCGTGTCCCATGTGGTATTTCCTGCCCCACGCCTGCGGGACAAGCATCATCATCGCGTGCGGCGCATCGCGTCCTGCGGCGACCAGCAGCTCGAAGATGTTGTCAAGCGAAGCCGAGTCGGACTGCCCCTTGTCGATGAGCGGCAGAATCTTCCCAAGGTCCACCTGGTAGGGCGAGGATTCCGACCTCGCCGCTTCCGGCCACTTCAGCGACGGCTCGCGCGCCGCGAGCGCATTCAGATTGCCCTTGATCGCGTTGATCTCGCCGTTGTGCGCGATGGCGCGGAACGGATGAGCGAGCTCCCATGACGGGAACGTGTTCGTCGAGTAGCGCTGGTGCACGATTGCAAACGGCGAGACGAAATCCGGGTCGGAGAGGTCGGGATAGAACTTCTCGATCTGCGTCGCGAGGAGGAGCCCCTTGTAGACGATCGTCCGCGACGAGCAGGAGCAGACGTAGGTGCTCTTCGTCGCCTTCTCGATCTGCCGGCGGATGACGTAGAGCTTAAGCTCAAAGTCTTTTTCGACAGGATTAACAGGATTGACAGGATTGGTCGATTCTGATAATCCTGGTAATCTTGTAAATCCTGTCAAAGATTCTGATATGATCACCTGCCTTATCCGCGGCATGACGGCGCGCGCGTCGTGTCCGATCGCGTCGGGATTCATCGGCACGTCGCGCCAGGCGAGAACCTCGCACCCCTCGCCCTTCACCGCCGCCTCGATCTTCTCCTCTTCGCCCTCGCCGCCGAAGATCATCGCCACGCCGAACGGATCGCCGTTCTTTGCGATCTTTGCGTTCTTTGCGGCAATGACCTTCCTAAAAAACGCATGGGGAATCCTCATGAGGAGCCCCGCGCCGTCGCCGGTCTCGGGATCGTTCCCCGTCGCGCCGCGGTGCATGAGCCGCTTCAGGATCGTCATGCCCTTCTCGACGATGTCGTGGCTCGCCTCGCCGGAGAGGTTGGCCACCATTCCCACACCGCACGCGTCGTGTTCGTATTCGCGCCTGTAAAGGCCCTGCCGTACGTATTTGCCGTTCATCTTCTTTTCCTCGAGATCATTCGACTGTTACAGATTTCGCCAGGTTGCGCGGCTGGTCTATTTCGCATCCGCGAAGCCGTGCAACATGGTACGCGAAGAGCTGCAGCACCGCCACCGTTACGATGGGCGACAGTTCCGCGCATGTCTTCGGAATCGTAAGCGCGTCCGAGACCGCCGCGGCCGCCGCCTCGTCGCCTTCCGTCACCACGCCGATGACAGGCGCGAGGCGCGCACGGCACTCCTGCACATTGCCGAGCGTCTTCTCCTTGCCGGGTATGTCGGCGAGAAGAGCGACGACAGGCGTCTTCTCCGAGAGGAGCGCTATCGGCCCGTGCTTGAGCTCCGCCGCCTGATAGCCCTCGGCGTGGACATAGGCGACTTCCTTGATCTTGAGCGCCCCCTCGAGTGCAACGGGATGCAGCATCCCCCGCCCGATGAAGAACATGTCGTCCGCCTTCGCGTACTTTTCCGCGACTTTCGCGATCGCATCGTTCCCCTTGAGCACCTTGCCGACGAGTTCGGAGAGACGCGAGATTTCCTTCACAAGCCGATCACCGTCCTCGAACGAGAGGCGGCGCGTCCTGCCGAGCTTGAGCGCCGTCATGAGAAGCGCCGTCACCTGGGCTGTAAATGCCTTGGTCGACGCGACGGAAATCTCGGGCCCCGCGTGAAGATATACGCCACGCCCTGCTTCACGTGCGATTGTGGAGCCGACGACGTTGCACAGTCCCGAGACGAGCGCACCCTTCCTAATCGATTCTCGGACTGCCGCAAGCGTGTCGGCAGTCTCGCCTGACTGCGAAAGCGCAATCACCCAGTCGTCGGGTCCGACGATCGGATTCGAGTACCTGAACTCCGCCGCCTGCTCGGGGGCCGTCGGGATGTCTGCCAGTTTCTCGAAGAGGTACTTGCCGACCATGCCCGCGTGGAGCGAAGTCCCGCACCCAACGATGACGACGCGCCTCACGGCTGCCAGTTCGCGCGGAGAGAGCGAAAGCCCCGAGAGGAACGCTGTTCCGCCCGCGGGATCAAGCCGGCCGCGGATCGTGTTCGCAAGCGCGTCGGGCTGCTCGAAGATCTCCTTGAGCATGAAGTGCTCGTAGCCGCCCTTCTCTATCGCGCCGATGTCCCAGTCCACTTCCTGCACTTCGCGCGTGACGGGCGTGTTGTCGAGCGTGTGGATGTCCACGCCTTTTGGCGTGATGCGCGCGATGTCGCCGTCCTTGAGGTAGATGACCTGGCGGGTGTACGCGACGATAGCCGACACGTCGCTTGCGACGACGATGTCGTCTTCTCCCACTCCGACGACGAGAGGGCTTCCCCTGCGGGCGACGACCATCTCGCCAGGATGCTTTGCCGATATCGCGGCGATTCCGTAGGTGCCCTCGACGCGCTTGAGCGCCTCGGCCGCAGCCGCCAGGAAGTCGCCTTTGTCGAACGCGGCGACAAGATGGGCGACGACTTCGGTGTCGGTCTGCGAAAGGAATTTCACGCCGCGCTTCTCGAGCCCCGCGCGGAGCGCCGCATAGTTCTCGATTATGCCGTTGTGCACGAGAGCGAGGCTGCCGTCGTCCGCGACGTGCGGGTGCGCGTTGGCGACGGTCGGGAGTCCGTGCGTTGCCCAACGCGTGTGCGCGATGCCGATCGTGTACTTGCCGCGCTCGCCTTCGGGAAGTGCCCGCGAAAGGAGATTGTCGAGCTTTGCGACCTTCCCCGTCTGCTTGTATATTTTTATGCCTTCTGCAGATTCAAGCGCGACGCCCGCCGAGTCGTAGCCGCGGTACTCAAGCCGCCTCAGACCGTTGACGAGCGGACCGACCGCCGATTTGTTCCGCGAAGTAAATCCCACTATTCCGCACATTGCCTTTTTCTCCTTAGATCTGCAGCAGCTTGCCGCTTGCGAGCGCGCGGACGACGAGAGACGCGCCGCTGGCGCAGTCGCCGACGCAGAAGATGTTCCGCGGCGGTGCGCGGCGTCTGCGCGAGCTTCAGCTGCGAGACGATCGGATTCTCCGCCGGAACGCCGGTGAATCCCATCGCGAGAAACACGAGGTCGGCATCGATGATTTCCTTCGTGTTAGGCACGCCCTTGAACTTCATCGGGCGACCCTCGGGGGAGAACTCCCATTCGACGGTCTCTACCTCTACGCCCTCTACGCTGTCTTTCCCGACGAACTTGAGCGAGTTGAGGTTCCAGCGCCTCTCGCAGCCTTCCTTGTGGCTGGAGCTCGTGCGGAGCATGTAAGGCCAGAGTGGCCATGGGGTCGAGGCGTCGCGCTCGTCCGGCGGCTTCGGCATGATTTCGATCTGCGTTACTGACTTTGCGCCTTGGCGGATCGACGTGCCGACGCAGTCCGAGCCCGTGTCGCCACCGCCAATTACCAGCACCTTCTTGCCCTTTACGGAAATCGGAGCCTCGGGAATCTCGCCGGTGAGGAAGCGGTTCTGGCCTTCAAGTAGCTCAAGCGCGAGATGGACTCCCTTAAGCTCTCGCCCCGGGA
>ONVK01000136.1 GCA_900321255.1 uncultured Lentisphaerota bacterium
CCCGAAGCGTGTCCCGGGGCGGAAGCTCGTCGTGGAGTCGTAGGGAGCTCCGAACAGCACGACCTCCGCATCTTCGAACGGACGGTCGCATCCTATGAACTGGTTCGTCTGGGGTTTCATGTCGTGTATGCGCGGAACGGCTCCTCTTCCTTCAGGATGTCGAGGACGTAGTTGGGGAGCGCGAAGGCTCCGCGGTGGAGCGCGGTGTTGTAGTAGCGCGTCGGAATTCGCAGCTTGTTCCACCTCGCCTCGTCGAGATTGCCGATGGGGTGGTACTTCTTTGACGCGAAGCCGAACAGCCAGTGGCCGGACGGATAGCTCGGTATATGCGCCTGGTAGACTGTCGAGACGGGAAACTCCATCGCTATGTGGCGGTGCGCGTCGCGGACCGACTTCTGGTGGGCGGCGTAGAACGGCGACTCGTGCTGGTTGATGAGGATGCCGTCCTCGCGCAGCGCCTTAAAGCAGGTGCCGTAGAACTCGCGCGTGAAGAGCCCTTCCGCCGGGCCGTAGGGGTCGGACGAGTCGACTATCACGAGGTCGTATTCGTCCTTCTTCCCGCGGACATACCTGAGCCCCTCCTCGAACCAGACCGAGACGCGCCTGTCCTTGAGCTTCGACGAGACGAAGGGAAGGAACTTCTTGGAGAGAAGCACGACGTCCTTGTCGACTTCGACGAGATCGATCGACTCGATGGAGCGGTACTTGGTAAGTTCGCGCACCGTGCCGCCGTCGCCTCCGCCGATCACGAGGACGTTCCGCACGCGCGGATGCACCGCCATCGGCACGTGGGCGAGCATCTCGTGGTAGATGAACTCGTCCTTCTCGGTGATCATGAGGCCACCGTCGAGGACAAGCACCCTTCCATAGGCGGGCGTGTCGAGGATGTCGATCTGCTGGACGGCGCTCTTCTTCGAGGCGATCTGCTCGATCGTCTTCATCGAGAACCTGACGTCCTTCGTGTGTTCGTCGGTATACCAGAGTTCTGTCTGCATTCCTATAACCTCTCGCGCCGCATATTATACCATAACCGACGGTCGCAGACTGCCGTGCGCTTTGCCAAAAATGGCCGGCCAAAAATCTTCTCGCCCTCCGCAGGCATCGGGGATATCAGGAAAAAGAAAACCCCCAGAACTTCCGTTCTGAGAGTCAGCCGCCAATGTTGGCGGAAGGGGGGGGATTCGAACCCCCGGTGGAGTTGCCCCCACACAACCTTTCCAAGGTTGCACCATCGACCACTCGGACACCCTTCCAGTCGTTGTCTTGTTCGCCTGTCGTGTTGGTGCCAGGAGCGGGACTCGAACCCGCACATACTCACGTATAGCAGATTTTGAGTCTGCCGCGGCTGCCATTACGCCACCCTGGCTCTCCCCAGTCTGGAGCGGGCGAAGGGAATCGAACCCTCGTAGCCAGCTTGGAAGGCTGGAGCTCTGCCATTGAGCTACGCCCGCTTGCAAACGAACGCCGCAAAGTATACCATTTTTTTGGTATAATGCGCAAGGGTGAAAATCGACAGATCCATACTTCCTCCTGGGCGGATCGGCCTCGCCGTCAGCGGCGGGTCCGATTCCGTGGCGCTTGCATTCCTGCTCACAAAGGGCGGAACGAAGAAAAACGCCGCGAAGCGCTTTGTCGTTCTCCATGTCGACCACGGGCTCAGGCCCGAGTCGAAGGAGGAATACCGCTTCGTGCAATCGCTTGCGAAGAGACTCGGCATTCCCTTCAGGGGAATTCACGCCAAGGTCGTCAAGAGACGCGGCGAATCGCTTGAGATGGCCGCGCGGCGCGTGCGCCTCGCCTTTTTCTCGAAGTGCATGAAGTCGCTCCATCTCGACGCCGTCGCGACAGGCCACCACATGGACGACGTCGCGGAGACGTTCCTCATGAAGTTGCGCCGCGCTTCGCTCTCGGGCATCCGCGCGACGAGCGAAGTCGCGGGAATCAAGTTCGTGCGACCGCTCCTCGGCTGCCGCGACGAAGAGCTAAAGGACTACCTTCGCAGGTTCGGCGAGGAATGGCGCGAGGACGCGTCTAACGACGACGTCTCGATAGAGCGCAACAAGGTGCGCCACGAAGTGATCCCCTTTATGGAAAAGGTGCTCGACGCGAACCTCGTCGAGCACCTCTACCGCATTTCACAGCGGCTGTAGCTTCGCCACCGCTACTTGTTGAACCCCTTGTGGTTCATGAACTCCCAGATGCGGCCGATCCACGTGTAGCTGCCCGTGCCAGGCGACGCCTTGCGCTGGAAGCAGTGGTACCTCTTTGCAAGCGTGTGAAGATCGCTCGTGACGCCCATCCTGCGCATCTGCTCCCACGTCTTCACCGAGTTCATCGCCGCCCAGCCGTCGGAATCGCCGTGGATGAACACCATCGGGCACGTGTCGGGGTCGAACGCGAACTCCGGCACGGGCCGCGCGGAGTCGTCGTTTCCTCCGGTCGTGTTCTCCCTGTCGATTCCGTCGGTGAGAGAATACGCAGGGTATATGCCTACGCCCCACTGGACATTGCAAGGAAGCTTGTCGATGTCGTCAATGTTCCAGTAGGAGCGGCTCCTGGAGCTCGTCACGCCCATAAGCGTGAGGTGCCCGCCGGCGGACGAGCCCATGATGCCGATGCGGTTCGGGTCAAGCCCCTTCTCGGCCGCCTTGGAGCGGACGATTCTGATGCAGCGCTGGAGGTCCTGCCACGCCGTCGTGTGCTTCGCGAGCGGTGCCGCGGGACGCGGTGTGCGGTACTTCATCACCACTACCGCCATTCCCTTCTCGTTGAGGAAGCGGCGCACCGGCGCGACCTCGAAACCATCGGGGGCGTTGCCGTTGTAGGCCCCGCCGGAGTAGATGATCTGAATCGCCTTCGTCGTCAGGTTGGAGGGGATGTACCACTCTAGGTATGGCGTGCACTGGTTCGCCTGCACATCGGGCATCTTCCCCTTCGGCCACAGCTCCTCCTTGACGTACTTCGCGGGATCGTGGAAGTCATTCGCATAGCGCTTCATCAGGTCCTCCTCCGGCGGAAGCTCGCCGAGGAAGCCCATCTGCGCGAGGAACTCGTGCGCGCGGTCGAACCAGTTGTCGTAAGCGGTTGCCTTGTCGCCCTTTCCGTCCTGGCCCCAGAAGCCGTGCTGGCGGTCTGCGAAGAGGTGGAGCTCTGCCGGAACCTTCCGCTTTCTGAGCTCGCGGTACACGAGCGTCGAGGCCATCGGGGAATACGGGTCGTCGCTGCCGTGGAACATGCACATCGGCGCAGTCTTCTCGTCGAACTTGAAGATAGAGTCGAGCTTCGCGTCGACGGCCTGGCCGTTGCGGGTGTTGGGAACGCCGATTCCGTCAGTCACCGCATATGCGATCGCCCCGGTGATCGCCCAGTTGATGTGGCACGGAACGTCATCGAGCTCGTCGACCTTCTCGTACGCCGGGGTGAGGGCGCTCGTCGCGAGCAGCGTCGCAAGATGGGAGCCCGCGGACATTGAGATGGTGCCGATCTTCTCGGGATCGAAGCCGCGCTTCGCCGCCTCGGAGCGCACCATCCTCGTCCTCCCACGCGCTCTGGTGGATCGGGAGCCCTTTCGGACGCGGCGTCCTGTAGACGAAGTTGACGCACTGGAAGCCCGCCGCCGTGAACTTCTTCGCCCACGTTTCAACAAGGCCAACGTCGCAGCAGCTGCCGTATCCGCCGCCGGAAATCAGGATCATGCAGCAGCCGTTTGGCTTCTCGGGGGCGGGGCACCAGTCGAGATATGGGAGCTTGCCCTTCTCCTTCTCGTTCGTCATGGCAGCAATCTGGTGGTCCTGCGCGTCGGGCATCTTGCCCTCCGGCCAGATGTTCACACGCTCGGCGAACGCCGCGAACGCGGCCGCGCAGAGTGCGCCAAGCAACATGGTCTTCTTCGTCATATTTTATCCTTTCTTTTTGTAAAAGTTTTTAGCCGTGTAGAACGTGTGGATTGTGCAGAGGTCATCGGCTT
>ONVK01000130.1 GCA_900321255.1 uncultured Lentisphaerota bacterium
GAGGGTGGCGCAGATAGGGGCGGGGAAGATATTCGGGAGCCTCGCGTTCGTGACGGCGACGGCGTTTGCGCTGGGTGACCGGTTCCGGTCGCGGAGCGTTGTGGCAAGGGATGTGGGCGAGCTTGGCTACGCGACGCACGGCTGGCGGCTCGCGAAGGCGGCGGAAAGGGCAACGTGAAAGGCGGAGAGGCGATGACGGCCAATAAAATTGGGGCATTCGTGGGGCCTGTCCCCGAGATGAACAACTTCACTGGCAAAAAGGGTCCCTTCTATATAATTGCGTTGGTGTAGGCATAAAGTGTGAAAATATGCTGCAATTTGGCTGTTTTGATAATTAAACAGAAGTACAGTACGACATAAGGTTATTGAATTGTAACCTTTCGCGTTTCTGAGTGTATACAGGGCGAAAATAATTGCATCTGAAAAACTCTAAAAGGAACAGAGTCATGATAAACGCGGTAAACGAGCAGTTCAGCAAGTTCGTCAGCTTCGCCGAGGGGCGGATGGCCGCTGGCAAGGACAAGGCCATTGCGTCGAAGGGCGACATAGAGAAGGGCGGAGGCACCACGCTCGAGGAGCGCAATATCAAGACGTCCAACAGGTTCGACTGGGTGTCGCTGAGCATTTTCCGCTGGAAGGGCGCACGCAACGACAACAACGCGGTGCGCGAGCTCTTCAGGAAGTGCGTCGCCGACATGTTCGGCGGCGAGAAGAACATCCCCGAGAGCGTCAGGACCGCGATGCTGATGAAGGACTATGGGTGCGGCAAGCCGCTCACCGCGCGGCGCATCATCGCCGTCAGGGACGCAATAGCGAACCTCGAGCGCGAAAACGTATTCGACCAGGAGCACGATCCGCACGGCGAGCTCGCGGACAAGGCGTTCGCCGCCGGCTACACGCGTCTCGACTTTGGCCGGCTCAACACTGCGGCCAACCTGTGTTCCCAGGTGACGGGCGTGACGCTTGAGAACGCCCTGGAGCAGGTCATCACGAAGGGGTCCGCCGCCAATCGCACGATGAACGCGGGCTCGCTCTACATGAAGGACGCCGCTTCGTTCGCCAAGAACTTCAACTTCCGCCGCGAGATCGCCAACAACGACGCGAGGAACAAGACCCTCGCCAAGAACTTCCCAGGACAGGCGATGACGTCCCAGCTCGCCAAGATCGCCGAGAACCTCGCGTACAAGTTCGACAACATCCTCAACGAAGCGGACGCGCTCCGCGAAGCCGCGAATCTTCCCGAGGACACCCTCAGCGAGCTGCGCCAGGCCACGGTCTTTCTCGCCGCCAGGATGAACGCGCTCAGGGCCGACCTTTCCTCCGGGGAGCTGACGGACAGGCGTCAGATATGCAAAAAGCTGTTCCAGATCCAGCAAGTCAGCGATCTGGCGGACATCGTGAAGAATTCGATCGTCATCCCGCTGAAGGACGCTGCGAAGGGGAACCCGGCGATCGCCGAGTTCAGTGCCTACGTCGCCGATCTCGCCATTTCTGTCGCCGACGAGTACAACGAACTCTACGACACCTACAAGGAAGCCCTTGCGAAAGACATGGCGGCTTCCGCCAGGTCCAGGCTTCTCGGCGCGGCGCACACGGCCGGGATGAACTCCGGCAGGCAGGTCGTGATTCCGCCGGCGATCATGGACAACCTCGAAGGCATCATAGAAAAGGCTCCCTTCGACCGCTTCGACAACATCAACAAACTCTGCGACAGACTCGAAAAGTACGGCGATTCGGCGCTTCGCTTCAACAACGACCAGAAGGCCGCCCTCAAGGCGCTTGTCGAGCAGACGTTCGGCAAGGGTCCGAAGGCGGAGAAGATGCTCAACCGCCTCATAGACCGCTTCGAGACGTCGTTCTTCGCCGAGCAGCTCAACGATCCGTCCGACTTCGGCAAGGCGAAGACGCCGCGTCCGGAGATGGTCGTCAAGCATCTCCAGTCCCACTCGGAGGCCCTCGGCGCGCTCGAAGCCGGGTTCAGGCTCGATACGGAAGAGGATGTCGCGACCGTCAAGAACACCCTCAAGAAGAAGCTCGCCGACGACCTCAAGGAATGCCTCAAGATAACCGATGTGACGCAGGCCCGAAGCCTTTCCACCGGGCTGATGATCCAGTCCCTGCGCGAATACAAGGCCGGCTTCGTCACGCTTGACGGACAGAACATCCCCAACGCGCAGCTCGGCACGCCGTTCCCCCTGCTCATCAAAGGAAACGATACGGACTACCCGGCGCAGAAGGGCTATGCGGAGTTTCTCGAGAAGACGTTCGACAACGGACACAAGAAGATGCGCCAGGTCATGTCGTTCGTCTGCGGACAGGCCGACGGACTCTACGGGGCGATAGACAATCTCCTCGATTTCGGCGGGGAGAACAGCAATCTGAAGGGCGCGCCGCGCACGAGCCTCAGCGAAAAAGGAACGATCGTTGTTGCCGCCGACCGCCATACGGACGACAAATACAACCTCGAAATCGCCGATAACGGGGACGTGAAGATCACCTTGACGCACCTTGTCCGGAACAAGATGACCAACTTCTTCGGCGACGACGGCTTCTACGCTCCGCCGGGACTTTCGGATTCCTACGACGGGCTTGTCCTCGGAGAGGCGAAGGTGACCGTCACGATGACGATCAAGAACGCCAGCGACGCGGAGCTCGGCGACAAGATGCCCGAGTTCACCATCGACGACATCAGGCAGGAAGATATTTTTGCAACTTGAATGATATTTTCACCACAAAGAGGTAAAATATAGTATAATACAACCAACGATGTAACCTTTTCGGATTTGGCGTGTATACAATGCAGAAAGGAAAAAAACCATGAGCATACAACTTGATACAACCAGACTCGCGGGCTCTATCCAGATGTCCGCGCCGGATCTCCCCGCACCCACAGAACAGGGGAAGGCGCTCGCAGCGCTGCTCGGCGGGAAATCCGTAACGGTCACGGACGGATCGATGTCCGACCTCGAGGCGCTTGTCGCTAAGCTCAAGAGCGAGAGCGAGCGCACGAGGTTCCTGATGCTGATGACGTCGCTTGCGTCTATCGGACGGTCACTGGACGAGGCGCAGAAATCCACGCTTGAGTCAGGACTGGCGCTCGCGGAGAAGCTGAGCGAACTGGAGGGGGATCTCAAGGGCTACACGGACGACGAGGCGAAGACTAAGGCGGAAATGGCCATCCTTGAGGCGAAGATTGACCAGCTTAAGAAGATGATCGAGCAGGCCGTTGAGGACGGCAAGGATCACAACAAGATGGTGGAGGAGCAGAAGCTCGTGCGCGAGGAGCTTGTCGCCAAGGAAAAAACGATGGACGACATCCAGGGCAAGATAGCCAAGACGAAGAACGAGATATCTGAAGTGAAGGGCAAGATATCGGCCATCGTGAATTCGATCGGCGAGAACACGCTCAAGACGATCGCGAGCGAGCTTACGACGCTGACGCCCCCGGAGAAGGCGGAGAGCGCGGCGGAAGCGCGCAAGGAGGCGGAGAAACTCGCCGCGAACGATCCGCTCAACGCGATACGCGACTCGCTCGACAAGATCGAGCGCGAGCTCACCGACACGATCCAGCAGAACCGGATAGAAACGGTATAGCCTATGAAAACAACATGGACAACTGATAAAAACAACTTCTTTTGTTGTTTTTACAAGTTGTTCAAGTTGTTTCCAATAGAATTTAAAAAAGAAACATCCACTTAAAACCACAAAAGGAGAAAAACATGGACAAGATAACCGAAGAGAAGATTGCTGCAGCCGCCAAGTCGTTTGCCAACGGAGCGACTCTCAAGGAAGTGCGCGGCATCACCAACGACGAGCTCGAGGCGGTCTACTCCCTCGGCTTCGGCTATTACACGACAGGCAAGTTCGAGGAAGCGCAGAAGCTCTTCGAGTTCCTTGTCCTCTTCGACCACCTGAGCACGAAGTACTGGTTCGCGCTCGGCGCGGTTCAGCAGGCCCAGAAGGACTACCAGAAGGCGATTGCCTCGTACGGATACTCCTCGTTCCTCGAACTGCCCGGCGAACACTGACCTCGGACGCGAATACCGCGCCAAGGCCGCCGAGCTCCGCAAGGCGATCGGCGAGGAAGAATTCAAGATTGAAGAATAGTTGAACAGTTGAAAGTCGAATGGGTGAAAAAAAGTTTGTAACCTTGTGCGGTCATAAGTGTATACAGGGCGAACAGGGCAACAACCACAGACATTCAGACTTTCAAACCAACAACGAAAGGATCCAACCAATGGCAGGAGAAATCAACAGCATTCCGGCGGGCAAGATGCCGAGCACGATAGACCAGACGGCCAACTTCGCGAAGGGGCTTGGCCTTTCCGACAAGGCGACCGAGACCATCAAGGATATCGCAGCGCTTCTCGGCGGACGCAACGTCAGCGTCAACACTAACCAGCGCGCCGACGGCGCCGAAACCGGCAGGCCGACCGGCTCGACTGGCGTTCCGGCCCTTGACAACCCCGCCGACATCAAGCAGCTCGAGCAGAACCTCGAGAAACTCCTCTCGTACATCCAGATGGACAACGAGGAGCGCCAGACGGCGGCGGCCGAGTCCCGCAAGGCGAGCAAGATCTTCGGCTGGCTGATGACGGCTCTCGCTGTCGTCGCGGCAGTAGTCGCGTGCGTCGCTACGGGCGGCCTCGCAGTCGGTCCGGTCATCGGTGCGGCGATCGCGATCGGGTGCCAGGTGCTCAACGAGACTGGCGTGATGGACAAGATCGTCGAAAAGCTCGCCAAGGGCCTCGAAGGCATGGGGCTCAGCAAGCAGGCGTCGCAGATCCTCGCGCAGGTGCTCATCACCGTCGCGATTATGGCGGCCTCCCTCGGCGCCGGACTCGCGGGCGGCGGCGCGTCGGCCGTCTCAAGCGTGGCCAAGGGCGTCGCAGACACCGTGAAGGGCGTCAAGGTCACCGTCGAGACGATGGAGAAGATCCGTGCCGCCGTCGCGCTGACCATGACGATCGTCGGAATCGGCTCAGGCGTCGCAAGCGGCGTCGGAGCATACGACGCCTTCAAGGCCGGGATGTCGCAGGCCGACGTCTCTGAGACCGAGAAGTACATCACCGCGCTCAAGCAGCGCCTCGACGAGTGCGAAGAGGAACTCAATCAGATCCTCCAGATGCTCCAGCAGGCGATCTCGCAGGTGGCGGAGATGCTTTCGTCCGCGACAGACACGCAGACTGCAATCGCGAACAACATGGGCGCGATGGCGTAAGTTAGAAGTTTAAAGTTTAAAGTTGAAAGGAGCCAGACAATGAGCCTTCAAGTAAATGGAAATGCGGGAGCGGTCAACTGGGACGCGCTCCTCAGCAAGCTCGGCGAGGTCACGAAGACCGAAGGCGCCGACGGCGTCGCGGGATCGACGAACGTCACGATCACCCGGACCGTGGACGGAGTCGAGACGCCGGTCACCATCAGGATACCGGACGACCTCGACATCCCCGAGACGGTGGACCAGGCGGCGATCGACTCGCTCTGCCAGAAGCTTGCGGCCGACACGAGCCTCAATCTCACCGAGGAGCAGATCAAGTTGTTCCACGACACGCTCAGCGAGACGCTCACCAAGACTCTCGCCGCGATGCCGAAGGACAGCGCGCAGAGCAACATTAGGCGCGCGATGTTCGACCTCTACAAGATGATGGCGCTTCTCGTCGAGGTCGCGCAGAAGCAGCGCGACGCCACGCGCGAGATGCGCCTCGCGGAGAACCTGTCCATCCAGAAGAGTATTCTGGACCAGGCCGAAGCCCAGCGCACCGCCGCGATTACGGGCATGATAGCAGGCGCAATCTGCTGCGCGCTCCAGTCCGCCGCGACGTTCATCTCGCTCTACCAGCAGGCCAAGGCCTTCAATGCGCAGCTCGGAACGGAGAAGACGGCCGGGCTCGACGTCGCGGGCAAGAACGTGGACATGATGAAGGCGGCCAACAACCAGGACAACGCCAACAAGCAGCTCACAAAGCTCCAGAACCAGATCGGAAATAAGCCGTCCCTTACGAACGGCCACTCCGTCCAGAACGAAGTCGAGTCCAGCTTCGCCAACAGCGCGGAGTTCAAGAACGCACAGGCGAAGTTCACCGAAGTGAAGGACGCACTGCAGAACTCGACCAACATGCAGACCACGGCGGATGCGCTCGGAAGAAACGCCGAAACCCTGACGTATGACGACGTCAAGGCTCTCGAAGCTCCCGAGTTCGCCGACGTGAAGACGGCCGTCCAGAAGCTCGATGTCGCCAAAGCGGGCTACAACGCTGCGAAGGAGTCGGTGAACGCGCTCCAGGGCCTCTCGGACGCCGACAAGCAGTTCTTCATCGAGAAGAGCTCCGTGCCATTCGAACAGCTGAGCATGGCCGACAAGGCGAAGTTGATGAACCTCAAGGCGTCCAATCCCCAGCTTTCGGCCATTGACATGGAGGGCGCCGCAGCGAAACTCGAGCAGGCCAAGGCCGACGTCAGGACGGCCTGCGATGGCGCGTACGCGAAATTCGCGGAGAAGACCGGGCGGCTGACAGTCGATCTGGAAACGGCGAAGCAGAACCTTCGCGCCCAGATCAAGCTCGAGGTCCAGAAGTTCGAGAGCTCCTACGATTCAGCGCTGAAGGATTACAACGAGGCGATCAAGACCGGCTCGAAGGCCGATATCAAGGCCGCGGAGGCGAAGCTCGAGAAGGCGCAGAACCAACTCACCTACGCCCGCGCGTACGGCAACGCGAAGCTCATGCAGCCGGGACTCACCGACTCCAAGGCCCACCTCGCCGATGTCGAGGAGGCGAGAGGCAGGTACCTCTCCGTCCAGCAGACGCGCGCGAACAGCGTTGACTACATCAACGCCAGCAACACGATCACAAAGGCGCAGGCGTACAACAGTCTGATCGCGGCGATCGGCGGCTTCGGGCAGAACTTCGTGCAGAACTGGTCGCAGCTCATCAACGCGGAAGCGACGAAGATGGGCGCGCAGCAGAAAAAGTCCGAGGAGGAACTCGACCAGACCAAGGACCTCTTCAACCAGGCCGAGGAGCTTGTGAACAACGTCGTCCAGCTGATGAACGCCGTCCGCCAGGCGGAAATGCAGTCGATGCGCGACGCGATCCAGGCGTAGCAAGACAGGGGGGGGCGGCGGCATCCCTCGGGATGCCGCCGACTTTTTTTAGACAATGCGCCACATGAGCGGGCCTTTTCGACCTTCCATCGTCCGTCAGACAGCAACCCCTCGTCCGCGCTCCGACCACCTCCTCCATGTCCCATCCGCCATTCATCCATCCTTCCAACCGCTACACAACCATTTCCCCAACCATCCAACAACCACTCCAACCATA
>ONVK01000129.1 GCA_900321255.1 uncultured Lentisphaerota bacterium
ATCGTGTTGAGCGCGATCGACTTGAGCTGGTGGTGGGCGAAGGGATTGGCGAAGCGCTCGAGGACGCTCTCGGCGTACTCCTTCTTCTCCGCGTCAGGGAGGTTCACCGTCGGGAATATCTCGTCGAAGATCACCTGGCGGACGAACTTGTTGAACTCCGGGTCGGCGATGCACTGCGCGACCTCCGTGAAGCCCTTCTCGAGCCCGCGGTAGACCATCGTCGTGTGCGTCGCGTTCAAAAAGCGCACCTTGCGCGTGCGGTAGGGCTGCATGTCGGGCGTGTAGACGACGTTGACACCGGCTGCCTTGAGTGGGAGCTCCTTCTCGAGGTCGAAGCCCGCAGGAGTCTCAATCACGAAGAAGTGGAACGGCTCGCCGCAGACGAGAACGTCGTCCTTCTCGCCGAGCTTTTCGGCATAGCGCGCGGCGGACTCGGGATCGGGACGGCCCGCCACTATGCGGTCGACGAGCGTAGAGCAGAAGACGCACTCCTTCTCGATCCACTTGCCAAGCGCGGCATCCGGCTCGTCGGCGAGATGCCTGAGGACGCACGCCTTGAGGTTGTCGCCGTTGTGCTCGATGAGCTCGCAAGGAATGAAGACGAGGCCGGGGAGCTTCGCCGCGAAACGCGCCCTGAGGAGGCGCAGCACCTTCGCGGGGAACGTGTCCTGCCCCTTGACGTACTGGATCCCCGCCTCCGTCGTGTTGGAGACGACGAAGCGGAGCGACGGGAGAACGGCGTACTTCTCGACGTTCGCCGCAATGTCGACACCCGCGACGGACGAGATCTCCTCGATCTCCTCGACGGTCTTTCCGCCGATGATGCCCCTGAGGCACGTGTGGTACTTTCCGCCGCGGTCGTTCAGCATCTTCGACGGGACCGAAAGCTCGTCGCCGATGGGCTGTATAATCTGGACCTTGCCGTCGAACCCGGCCTTGTCGTTCATCTTCTGCACCATCCAGTCGATGAAGCACCTGAGGAAATTGCCCTCGCCGAACTGAAGTATTTTCGTTTCCATTCCACGCCTCCCTTTTTTGACAGTTCAGAATATTATACCAAAATAAGATGCCGACATGGCATAGTCCTGCCACGACTCACCCAAAGCGGCGCAGGAGACCGGTGACGAAGAGCGAAATGATGATAAGCGGGATGCCGTACGCGCAGTAGAGGCGGAGGCGGTCCGGGAACGGCCATCCCTCGCCGGCGTTCGCCTCGGAAATGAAGCTCTTCCATCCCCAGCCGTAGCGACGCGTGCAGAAGAGCGCAAAGGCGAGCGAGCCGAGCGGCAGAAGGATGTCGCTCACGACGAAGTCCTCGAGATCGAGAACGCACGTTCCCTCCCCGAACGGCCTGAACGACGACCAGACGTTGAAGCCGAGGACGCACGGCATCGAGAGGACGCCTATGACGAGCGCACCTACGGCGCAGGCACGGCGGCGCGAAAGTCCGGTGAAGTCCATTATGCACGCGACTATGTTCTCAAAGACGGCGAGCACGGTCGTAAGCGCGGCGAAACTCATGAAGAGGAAGAAAAGCGACCCCCAGAGCCGTCCGAGCGGCATCGAGTTGAAGACATTGGGGAGCGTGACGAAAACAAGTCCCGGGCCCTGCGCTGGCTCGATTCCGAACGCAAAGCAGGCGGGAATGACGATAAGCCCTGCCGCAATGGCGACGGAAGTGTCGAGCGCCGCGACGTTCATCGCCTCGCCGAAAAGCTGGTGCCTGCGATCGATGTAGCTGCCGAAGATGGCCATCGAGCCGATGCCGAGCGACAGGGTGAAGAACGCCTGGTTCATCGCCTCGCAGAACACCTTGCCCATGCCTATCTCGCGCACCTTCGCAAAGTCGGGCACAAGATAGAACGCGACGCCCTTCCCCGCTCCCGGCAGGAGGACGCTGCGCACGGCGAGCACAACGATGAGCGCGAGGAGCATCCCCATCATCACCTTTGATATCCGCTCGACCCCACTCTGCAGCCCAATGGAGCACACGACCGCCGCCATCGCGGTGACGAACACCGCGGCGGCTCCCATTGAGACGGGATCGCCGAGCATGGCGTTGAACGCCGCGCCTATGCCGGCGGTGTCGAGCCCGTCGAAGCTCCCCGCCGCCATCCGGCAGAAGTAGATGAGCATCCAACCCGTGACGACCGTGTAGAACATCATGAGGACGAGGTTGCCGAAGAAGCCGGCGACGCCGTGGAGACGCCAGGCCCTCTTCTCGGGAACGAGCGCCTCATGCATCTTCGCGATGGAGCGCTGCGCCGCGCGCCCTGCGGCGAACTCCATCGCAAGGACGGGGATGCCGAGGAGCGCAAGACTCATGAGATAGAAGAGGACAAACCATCCGCCGCCCGACTTGCCCGCGACATACGGGAAGCGCCATACGTTGCCGAGCCCTATCGCGCATCCGGCGGAAAGCAATATGAACCCGAGGCGGCTCGCGAGCTTTTCCCTCATTTCGCCGTCTCCTTGCCGCCATTCTCATCGGCGGCTTCGGCCGGAACGCGCCCGAGAATGTCGTGCGCATTCTCCATCGCCCTGCGGTAGATCGGCTCGAGGACGGAGAGGCACTTCTGCTCGCCGCGCCAGAACGGAACGGGACCGAGGCGCCTCAAGACCGGCGGGTCATTCCTCATACAGCTCCTCCTCCCTGAATCCGCGCAGCTCCAGGAGCGTCAGCGGACGGCGCGCGATTTCCTCGCCGAGGACGAGCAGCGCCGCAAGGACGTGCTTGCAGGGGTTCGCGTAGTCCGGGCATGTGCAGGCCGTCGTCATGTCGTATTTCCCCGGCGCAAGCTTGCCGCCCGGGAAGAGGTCGAAGCCGGCGGCGCGGAAGATCGACTCGACCTCGGTCGGCATGTCGTCCGCGAGAAGCCGCGCCGCGAGCATCGGCTCGCCGCGCAGCGCAGCAGCGATCGCTTCGCGCGCAGCACCCTCGGGCACGCGAAAGTCTATCGTCACGCCATACGGCGACTCCCTCGCGCCGACGACCGAGGCCACGACGTGCGGGCCGGCGAGGCGCATTTCCGTCACCTGGCCGGAGACCGCGTAGTTCTTGCCGCGCCCAAGCCGTGCGCCGAGCCCCATGCGCTCAAGCGTCTCTATCCAGCGGCGGCCCCACCACGTGCGGCCACCACCCGCGCGCGGCTCCTGCGCGCGTATCCCCGCGGCGAACCGCGGTATCCTGACTGGATAGTTCTTTTTCGACACCCCGCAATTATACCAAAAATACGCCCCTTTGCCCTCCCGTGCGCCGCGGCGCGTCAAAAGGCCTTTACTGGAACCTTCGGCGTATTTGCCGAGGGCTCCCCGGAGAGAAGCCCTCGGACGTCGCCAAGCGCCTATCTGCCGAGGACGGCGCGGTAGCGGGCGATGAGCTGGTTCGTGGACGAGTCGTGGCCGCCCTTGAACTTCTTCGCGGTGAGGTCGGCGAGAACGCCCTTCGCGAGCACCTTGCCGAGCTGCACGCCCCACTGGTCGAAGCTGTAGACGTTCCAGATGACGCCCTGCGTGAACACCTTGTGCTCGTAGAGCGCGACGAGCGCGCCCAAGGTCTCGGGCGTAAGCTGGTCGCAGAGGAGCGTGTTCGTCGGCTTGTTGCCCTCGAACGTCTTGAACGGGACGAGCTTCTCGGGGACGCCCTCCTTGCGGCACTCGTCGGCGGTCTTGCCGAACGCAAGCGCCTCGGTCTGCGCGAAGAGGTTCGCCATCAGCTTGTCGTGGAGGTCGCCGATGGGGTTGTGCGTTTTGCAGCAGCCGATGAAGTCGCACGGGATGAGGTGCGTGCCCTGGTGGATGAGCTGGTAGAACGAGTGCTGCCCGTTCGTGCCAGGCTCGCCCCACTCGATCGGACCCGTCGCATAGGAAACGCCGTTGCCCTGCTTGTCGACGCTCTTTCCGTTCGACTCCATGTCCATCTGCTGGAGATACGCCGGGAAGCGCGAGAGGTACTGGTCGTACGGGAGGACGCAGTAGCTCTCCGCGCCGTATCCGTTGTGGTAGAGGATTCCGAGGAGCGCGAGGATGCGGACGGGAGCGAGTACCTGCCGCCGACCCAGTCCCAGAAGCCGAACATGTTCTTCGTGTCGATCCCGAACGCGGCGACTTCCTTCGCGGCGGTCGAAACGGCGACAAAGTGCTTCGCGACCGCGGCTTCGGCGTCCTTCTTGGAGAGCCCCGCCTTCTTCGCCTCGGCGAGGAACCACTCCTTCGCGGCGAGCGCGTTGGACATCGTCTCCTGCGTCGTGAACGTCTTGGACGCGATGATGAAGAGCGTCTCGGCGGCCTTGACCTGACGAAGCGTCTCGGCGAGGTGGGTCGAGTCGACGTTCGAGACGAAGAAGAACTTCATGTTGCGCTTCGTGTAGGGCGTAAGCGCGATGTTCGCCATTACGGGGCCGAGATCCGAGCCGCCGATGCCGATGTTGACGACGTTCCTGATGCGGCGGCCGGCGAAGCCCTTCCACTTGCCCTGGCGCACCTTGTCGGAGAATTCGCCCATCTGGTCGAGGACCTTGCGGACGTCCTTCAAGACGTCCTTGCCGTCGACCTTGACCGTGTCGCCCTTGTTGAGGTTGCGGAGCGCGGTGTGGAGAACGGCGCGCCCCTCGGTCGCGTTGATCTTCTTGCCCGTGAACATCTTCTCGATCTCTTCCTTGAGATTCGACTCCTTCGCGAGCTTGACGAGGGCCTTCATGTTGTCCTCCGCGAACAGTTCCTTGATCGTCTTCTTCGCGGACGCGGTCATCGCCACGTCCAGCTGCGCCCACTTGTCTTTAGCTTCAGTCATTTTCTTTCCTTTGTCAACGTTGCCTCGTGTTGTTCGTGTTGTTTTGCCAAAATCAGATTCCAAGCTCTCCCTGCCGCGCCGCGGGATCAAGGCCAAGCGTGCGCCACGCGAGCGGCGTGGCGACGCGGCCCTTGGGCGTGCGCTCGAGATATCCCTCCATGATGAGGAACGGTTCGTAGGCCTCCTCAATCGTGTCCGGCTCCTCGCCGACGGAAACGGCCACCGTGGAAAGGCCCACCGGCCCGCCGCCGAACTTGACGCACACCGTTTCGAGGATGCGCCTGTCCATTTCGTCGAGGCCATGGGGGTCGATTTCGAGCAGCGAAAGCGACTCCTTCGCAACCGCCCCCGTTATGAAATTGCCGGCCTTCACCTGCGCGTAGTCCCTGACGCGCCGCAGGAGGTTGTTCGCGATGCGCGGCGTTCCGCGCGCGCGGCCGGCGATCTCGAGCGCACCGGCCGAATCGATGTCGACGCCGATTTTCGCCGCGCTCCTCGTGACGATCTCGGCAAGCTGCGCGGGCTCGTAGTAGTCGAGCCGGTTGACGAACCCGAAGCGCGCGCGAAGCGGCGCCGCGATGAGGCCGATCCTGGTCGTCGCGCCGACGAGCGTGAAGCGCGGGAGCTCCAGCCTTACCGACCGGGCGTTAGGCCCCTGGTCGATCATTATGTCTATCGCGTAGTCCTCCATCGCGGAGTACAAGTACTCCTCGACCGTCTTCGCCATGCGGTGTATCTCGTCGATGAACACGATGTCGCCTGGCTCCAAAGAGGTGAGAAGCCCCGCGAGGTCGCCCGGCTTCGTGATGACGGGTCCGCTCGTCGTCTTCACGTTGACGCCCATCGCCTCGCCGAGAATGTAGGAGAGCGTCGTCTTGCCGAGGCCGGGCGGCCCCGAGAAGAGGACGTGGTCGAGCGGCTCGCCGCGGTCCTTCGCCGCCTTCACCGCGAGGAGCATGCGGTCGCGGACCTTGTCCTGCCCGACGAAACCGTCGAAGTCGGTCGGGCGGAGTTTGTTGTCAAACGCCGTCGACCTGTTGAGTTCCTCGCTCTTTCGCTCTGCCTGCATTGAGCTGATATTGTATCAAATGCGCGCGGCTTGTCACCTCGCGCCGAAGCGGAACTCCGTCGTCGTCCTGTACTTCTCGCCCGGCTTGACGAACGTGGTCGGCCACTTGGGCTTGTTCGGCGAGTCGGGCGCGTGCTGGGTCTCGAGGGCGCAGCCGCAGCGGAACGAGAGGTGTTCGCCGCCCTTCGCGGTCTGGTTGTAGTCGCACCAGTTGGCGGAGTACATCTGGATGCACGGCTCTGTCGTGTAGATCTTGACGAAGCGGCCGTTCAGCGGGCAGAAGAGCTCGGCTGCGAAGATCATCTTCCCCTTCGCCTTCTTCCCGGCGATCATCTCGCCCTTGTCGAGGACCCAGTTGTGGTCGTAGCCGCGCCCGAACTCGAGCTGCTCGTTCTTCTCGTTGATGCGCTCGCCGATCCTCATGCCCTTCCTGAAGTCGAACGGCGTGCCGTCGACCTTCGCGAGCTTCCCGGTCGGAATCTGCCCCGCGTCGGTGGGAGTCACCTTCGAGGCGGGGATCTTGAGGATGTGGTCCTCGATCGTGCCGCCCGACTCGCCCTTGAAGTTGAAGTAGACGTGCTGCGTCATGTTGATCGGCGTCTTCCTGTCGGGCACTGCCTCGTAGTCGACTCGCCAGACGTTCTTCGCCGTGAGCGTGTAGGTGACCTTGACCTCGACCTTGCCGGGGAAACCCTCGTCGCCGTCGGGGGAAGTGTGCGTGAACACGACGCCGACGTTGTCGCCCTTCACGAACGGCTCCGCGCCCCAGACGTACGCGTTCCAGCCGCGCGCACCGCCGTGGAGGTTGCAGCCGATGCCCGCCGGCGCGTTGTTGAGCGCGGGGAGCTTGTAGGTCTTGCCGTCCATCTTGAACTGGCCCTTCGCGATGCGGTTGCCGTAGCGGCCGATGATGCAGCCCCAGTACGCGTCGCCGTTGTCCCAGCCCGCGGGCGAGTCAAAGCCGACGACGACATCCTTCATCTTGCCCTTTTTGTCGGGCGTGAAGAGCCTGACGACCTTCCCGCCGTAGTCGCTCACCTCGAGCACGACGCCGCCCGCGCCGTTCAGGATGTACTTCTTCGCCTTCTCGCCGTACTTCGTCACTCCGAAGTCCACGACCTTGTATGATGCCTTTGCCATTACGATCAGACCTCCTTTTGATTACACTGGGGATGTATTGGAATTATACCACAAATTTCGCATTCCGTGGCGCATATCGGACTTCGCGGCGATCCGGCCCATAGCCACTCCTACGCCAGGAGCGAGGCGAGGTCGTCGGCCGTGAGGCGCTCCATCACCGCATCGTCGGTCGTCGAGACCGTCGCGGAAATCACCGCCTGCTTGCGGCGCTGGAGCGCGAGCACCTTCTCCTCTATCGAGCCCGAGGCGATCATCTTCATCACATACACCGTCTTCTTCTGCCCTATGCGGTGGGCGCGGTCCGTCGCCTGGTCCTCCACCGCCGGGTTCCACCACGGATCGTAGTGTATCACCATGTCCGCGCCGGTGAGGTTGAGGCCCGTTCCGCCTGCCATGAGCGAGATGAGGAACACGGGGATCTCCGGCGAGCGGTTGAAGCGGTTGCATTCGCCGAGGCGGTCCTTCGTCGAGCCGTCGAGATAGCAGAAGGGAACGCCGCGATCCTTTAGCTCCTCGGCTATCGCCCCGAGCATCTTCACGAACTGCGAGAAGACGAGTATCTTGTGCCCGCCCTCTATCGCGCTTTCGAGCTGCTCAAGGAACGCCTCGAGCTTCGCGCGCGAGGATATCTGGCGGAGCTTCATCAGCATCGCGAGAATCTCGAACTTCGACTTCGCAAAGCCCTTCTCGCGTATCGCGTCGCCCGCCTGCCGCCTGGTCTTCGCGAGCGCCTCGTTGTATTCGCGCTGCGCGTCCTCCGACATCGGGCAGTAGGAGACTTTCACTATCTTGTCGGGGAGGTCCTTCGCGACGGTCTTCTTGAGGCGGCGCATGATGAACGGGTGGAGCTTGCGCTTCAGCCGCGCCTGCGCCTCCTCTCCCGCAGCGCCGCCGTCGGCGATCGGCTCCTCGAAATTCGCCTTGAACGTCTCGTAGTCGCCAAGGTAGTCTGGCATGAGGAAGTCGAAGATCGACCAGACGTCCGCGACGGAGTTCTCGACAGGCGTGCCGGTGAGGACGAGCCGCCGATCCGACTCAAGCATCTTCACCGCCTTTGCGTTCTTCGTCTGCCTGTTCTTGATGTGCTGTGCCTCGTCGAGTACGACGGCGGAGAACTTGTGTCCGAGATACGCGTCCTCGAAGTCACGCTGGAGAAGCGCGTAGGAAGTGACGACGACATCGGCGGAATCGATGGCGCCGAAGACCTCGGCGCGGTCGGGACCCGAGACGACGAGCACCTTGAGCCACGGCGTGAACTTCTTCGCCTCGGCCTCCCAGTTCCTGACAAGCGAAGTCGGGCAGACAATGAGCGAAGGAAGCTGAGTGGAGGAGTGCGGGAGCGAAAGCCAGGTCAGGGTCTGGAGCGTCTTGCCGAGCCCCATCTCGTCGGCGAGAAGCCCCGACAGCCCCGCGTTCTCGAGAAAGCGCATCCAGTACACGCCCTGCTTCTGGTAGGGCCTCAGGACGTTGTCGAGCGGCCCAAGCGCGACCGGCTCGAACTTCGCGCCGGAGTCGCGGTTCCTCGCCGCCGCGTTCTGCGACGGCGCGCAGTCGCGGAACACGTCGTGCATCGACTCGATCGC
Organism: uncultured Lentisphaerota bacterium; assembly: GCA_900321255.1. Lineage (GTDB taxonomy): Bacteria > Verrucomicrobiota > Kiritimatiellia > RFP12 > UBA1067 > UBA1067. Next base: position 8,585 of record ONVK01000129.1, read on the forward strand.
CGAGTTGTCGAGAAGGACTACCGCTCCGTCCTTCATGATGTAGCCGTCGCCGCGATTCAGCGCGGCCTGTATCTCGACTGGCGACACGTCGTGGCCCATCGCGTCAAAAGTATACGAGACGTCGAACGCGCCGCCGGGCGCGTCGCGCACGGTGACGACAGGCACGACGGACGGCATCGCGTCCGTAAGCTCCATCAGCTTGTCGGCGAGGTCTATGCGCCAGCCCTTGCGCCTGAGAGCGGGAAGCCCCGCGCCGAGGAAGTTGAGCACCTTCTGCGGATCGGTGATGTAGAGCCGCAAGTCGCCGTCATTGTACCCAGGGGAGAAGCCCCACTTCTCGACGGTCTTCACCGCCTCGCGCTCCGTCTTCATGGACCTTACGCGCCGCACAAGCGGATCGTCGGGATCGGGGAGGTAGACTGTCCGCGGGCTCTGCACCGAACAGACCGGAAACTCGATCTCGCCATAGTGTGCGTCGATCTCTATCGCAAGAGACGCGCGCGAGCCAGCTACGAACGCCGAGAACTTCGGCTTCGTCTCGACTTCGATGAAGTCCTCTTCCTCCTGCGGCTCGTCGGGCTCCTCCGCGGCCGCGCCGCGCGGCCTTTCGTCCGCGATGTCGTCCATCTCGCTGACTGTTGGTGTCGCACGGGCAGTGCGACTCAATGCGGCCGCCGGGCTTCAGGAAGAACGAGACCGGCATCTCCCAGCCGCTCGGCTGCTCGATCTTGCCGCGTATCTCGAGCGTCTCGTCGTTGTACGTCACGTCGTGGACGTCGCCGGACGTCACGATGGGAAGCGCCTTGTTGAAGACGTCTTCGCCTCCCCACGCGATCACCTCTTCCTGCGTTATGCCTGACTTCACCATGATTCCAAAAACAAACGCGGGCTCCGTGGAACCCGCGTCCGATGCATCATTCGGTGATGCTCCCAGCCTTAGGCGAGGACGGCGTCCTTCGCGGCCTTGCAGAGGCGGAACTTCGCCTTCGTGCGGGCGGGGATCTTGATGGTCTCGCCGGTCGCGGGATTGCGGCCGAGGCGGGCCTTGCTCTTCGCCTTGAGCATCTTGCCGAGGCCGGGGAGCATGATGCCCTTCGGGCCCTTCGCACCGGCGTAGGCGATCTTGAGGAGCTCGTCGTACGCGGCGACGGCCTGCTTCTTGCTGATGCCAGCGGCCTCAGCGATGGCAGCCATGATCTCGGACTTGGTAGCGGGAACTTTCTTAGCCATTTTTTTGATCCTTTTGGTTTTTCACTAGTGATGCACTCGAGATACTATCCCTTGTGCTTTGGCTCATAATATACCAATATTTGTTGTAGAGCGCAAGGGGGAAATTGTATTTTTTTATTTTTTCCTACACAACAGGTTGTGGCGCCTTCTGCGAAAACCGCCAAAGGCCTCCACCGCCAGTTGATGTCACCTGAGCGCCGCCATACAAGATTTAGCGACGACGCGCGAACATTCGTCCGTCGCCTTCGGGCATCTAGGATGAAACGCGCATCCGCTCGGCCAGTCGGTAGGCGGAGGAACCGTTCCGGGGATTCCCACGAGCGGAGAGTCCTTCGGAAGATCGAGGCGCGGCACTGCGGCGAGAAGCCCCTGGGTATACGGATGCATCGGACTTCCAAGGACCTCGGGCACGGTTCCCCTCTCGATGATCTCGCCAGCGTACATGACGTTGACGTACTTTGAATACTGCGCTACGAGGCCGAGGTTGTGCGTGATGAGGAGGACGGCAGTCTTGTGTTCGTCCGCAACGCGGTTCACGAGGTCGAGCACTTCCTTCTGCGTAGTCACGTCGAGCGCGGTCGTCGGCTCGTCGGCGATGAGAAGGTCGGGGTCCTGCGCAAGCGCCATCGCGATCATCACACGCTGCTGCTGCCCGCCCGAGAGCTCGCACGGGAACTTGCGGATCGTCGCGCGCGGAAGCCCGACGGATTCGAGAAGCGAAGCGACGCGCTCCTCTTCGGCCCTGCCTCTCGGCGCAGCCGCCTTTTTCGACGCGCGAAGGCCCTCGGCGATCTGCTTGCCGACGCGCATCACGGGATTGAGCGACTGCATCGGATTCTGGAAGATGTAGGCGATGTGCGGCGAGCCCGATATCTTCCCCGTGATCTCCGCGCGGTCGACAAGACCGCCGACGGCGAGCGAGGTAAGCGACTTGCCGCAGCCGGATTCGCCGACGAGCGCGACGCGCCCGTTCTCAGGGACGGTGAACGATACGTCGCGCACCGGGACCGAGAGCTTCCCCTCCATGCGAAATGCGACGCGCAGATGTTCCACTTCAAGCAGCATGTCATTTCTCCTTTCCATTGCCCGGCCCGCTCGACCGGGCGGACTCCTTTGCCTTTTCGGCCATAAGCGAGAAGGCCTGTTCAACCGCCGCGTCGCGTCGCCGCGCAAACTCCTTCGCGTCCGGATTGCCGTCCCTGAGACGGCAGAGGTTGATCGTCGCGGACATGCCGTCGGAAGCGACGCGCATGCTCTTCTCGCATTCCGGGCATTCCACGAACGTCACGGTGCGCCCGTTGCGCGTGACAGACAGGATCTGACGCGTGTCGATCGGCGTCGCCGCATTGCGCCGGACGATCACCACCGTCGCCGAGGCGACGACTATCAGCGCCAGCACCGAAAAGCATACGGCACGAAGGAGAACCGATTTGAGATGCCGTCCTGTCATTTGCGAGCCCCCTTCCCCATGACGAGCTTCGAGGCGACGAAGTAAAGCGCAACGAGCAAGACCGCCCCGCCTATCACGAGCGGGAGATGCGCGGACGCCATGTCCTTGCCCTTCTCGCAAAGCTCGAGATACGTGATGTCAGCTGTCGAGCGGCCGATGCCGAAGCCGATCGCGGCGAGGATCGCAGTCCATATCCCGGCTCCAAGCCCGGTGAAGAGCGCGAAGGAGAAAATTGGCATGCGCGAAATTCCTGCAGGAATCGAGATCAGCTGGCGTATGACGGGAACGAGGCGGCACACGAACGTCGTCGCAGCGCCGTACTTGTTGAACACTTCGCAGGCGCGCGCGAGCGGCTCTGGCTTCACGAAGAAGTATTTCCCGTACTTCTCGAGGAACGGCCTGCCAAGCCAGTGCGCGAGATAGTAGTTTGCAAACGCACCCGCAAGCGAGCCGACAACACCGACTGCGATTGCAGCGGCAAGTGCAACAGCCGGCGGTAGCCCGAGTTCACCGCGTGCCGCGAGAAAGCCCGCGGGGACCATCACGACTTCACTTGGGAACGGAATGAAACTCGACTCGATTGCCATGAATACGAACACGAACACGAGCCCCCACGTCGGCGCGAGGGCGGCGATTGAATCGAGATGCGATGCGATAGTCTCA
>ONVK01000128.1 GCA_900321255.1 uncultured Lentisphaerota bacterium
GGCGAGTCGGGCGCCGCGATCTCGTTCGTGACGCAGGAGGAGCGCGGCCAGCTCAAGGCGATTGAGCGCCTCATAAGGAAATCGATTCCCGTTGACCGCGACCATCCATTCGAGGCGCAGCCGGACCTGCCGCCGCCGGCGTGGATGCGTCCCGCGAACCAGGGCGAGGGGCGCGGGCAGGGATACGGCCAGGGGCATGGGAAGAAGAAGGGCCGCGGCGGGCGGCCGTTCGGGCGAAAGTCGTTTATGGGCCGCCGACAGGCAGACTTCGGCCAGAAGGGGGGCGGTCGCAGATGAAGGCGATAATTCCGGCGGCAGGGCTCGGAACGCGATTCCTCCCGGTGACGCGCGTCGTTCCGAAGGAGATGCTCCCGATAGGCGCGAAGCCGGCGCTTGAGCTGATCGTCGACGAGGCGCGTGCGGCGGGCGCAGACGAGATTGTGATCGTCATCTCCGAGGGCAAGGAGCTGATACGGAGATACTTCGAGGGACAGGGCGACATCCGCTTCGTCTACCAGAAGGAGCAGAAGGGGCTTGGCCACGCGGTATTGCAGGCGGAGATCGACGACGACGCGCTGATACTTCTTGGCGACGCGCTTGTTGTTGGCTGCTGCGCCGCGAAGGAGATGGTGGAGGTGTCGAAGGGGCACGGCGGCGCGGCGGTAATCGGCTGCGAGAGAGTTCCGAAGGAGAAGGTCTCGCGCTACGGCATAATGAAGCTCGACGGCGACCGCATCGTCGATATGGTCGAGAAGCCGGCGATAGAGGAAGCGCCGAGCGACATCGCGGTCGCGGGGCGCTATTTGCTCCCCGCCGCAATCTTCGGCTACCTCAAGACGCAGACGCCTGGGAAGGGCGGCGAGATACAGCTCACCGACGCAATCAGGCGAATGCTCTCCGAGCGCGACGCCTACGCATACGTCTACCCCGGAAAGCGCCAGGACATCGGCAATCCCGACGGCTATTTCGCAGCACTGGAGGCATATCGTGGAAACAGTTAAGACAAGAAGTTTCGCCCGCGCCGGATTCCTCGGAAATCCGTCGGACGGATATTTCGGGAAGACGGTGTCGTTCGCATTCTCGAACTTCGGCGTGGAACTGACGCTCTCCGAGTCGTCTCGTCTCCGGTTTGTTCCCGGCGAAGTAGACGACGCTACGTTCGACTCGCCCGAGCAGCTTGTGCGCGACTTGCGGCTCTACGGCTACTATGGCGGCATACGGCTCCTCAAGGCCGTCACGAAGCGTTTTTACGAGTATTGCTGCAAGAACGGCGTGACGTTGCCGAAGCGCAACTTCACGGCGGAGTACAAGATCAACATCCCGCGCCTCGTCGGGCTCTCGGGATCGTCCGCGATATGCTCGGCGATGCTCAAGGCGCTGATGAAGTTCTACGAAGTCGAGATTCCGCTCGAAGTCGCGCCGACGATCTGCCTTGAGGCCGAGAAGGAGGAGCTTCGCATCAACTGCGGCTTCCAGGACCGCGTCATCCAGATGTACAACGGCGTTGTCTTCATGGACTTCGAGAAGTCGTTCGTCGAGGCGAACAATCGCGGAAGGTACGAGCGCATCGACCCCGCGCTAATGCCGAAGCTCTATGTCTCCTACGACGCGGCGCGCGCGGAGGAGTCGGGCGAGGCGCACAAGGAAGTGAAGCGGCTCTTCGAGGCGAAGAACTCCGACGTCCTCGCGGCGATGACTGAATTCGCGGACATCGCGCAGCAGGGGCGCGACGCGCTTCTCGCGGGTCACCCCGAGAAGATCCCCGCGCTCGTCGACGCGAACTTCAATCTCCGCGACCGCATCTTCAATGTCGCGGAGGAAAACCGCCGCATGGTGATGACTGCTCGCAAGAGCGGCGCGAGCGCGAAGTTCGCCGGCTCGGGCGGTGCGATCGTCGGGACATACGAGGACGAGGCGCAGTATGCCGCGCTTGAGCGCGACCTCGCCGCAATCGGCTGCAAGACGCTGAAGCCGTCGATAGCGACGACCGCAGACGAGACGGCGCCGCTCGTGTCGTTCGCCAACTGGCGCAATTCGTAGTATGGAATGTCTTTCCGAGACGCCTGAGGGCGTGGTGATAAACGTCCGTGCGCAGCCGCGCTCGTCGAGGGCGGGGATCGACTCGCTCATGGGCGATGCCGTGAAAGTGCGAATACGCTGCGCCCCTGTAGACGGGAAGGCCAACAAGGAACTTATCGAGACGCTTGCCGACGAATTCGGGCTTGCGAAGTCATCCGTAGTCTTCAAGAGCGGCGAGACTTCGAAGCAAAAGCGCATACTTCTCCGCGGCATATCCGCCGCGCAGGCGGAAGAGCGGCTAAAAGCCGTCCTCGGGGGGAAATAAAATTTTTTCAGTTCGCCATTGACAGGGGCGACCGTTTTATGATAAAGTAATCGCGTGATTACGATAAAAGGAGATTTCGAGATGCCATTGAAAAGGGCGAGGAAGGCGCGGCAGGACGGCGTGGAGACGCGCGAGGCGATACTCGCGGCGGCTGAGCAGGAGTTTGCCGACAAGGGCTTCGAGCTTGCCTCGGCGCGGGAGATCTGCCGCCGCGCGAAAGCGAACTCGGCGCTCATGAACCGCTACTTCGGCTCCAAGGAGGCGCTCTACCGTCTCGCCGCGAAACGGCTTTTCGGCGATCTCGGCGCTCCTCTCGCCGCGCTTGCAGACGGTGTAAAGGACGAGAAGTCGTGGCGCGCGGCCGTCAGGGAGTGGATTGACGACATGCTTTTCATGACGCTTCCGACCGAGCGCGCTCAGAAGCTCTGCGCGGGTCTCTTTCGTCACGAGGTCACGCGGCCGACGAAATTCCACGACGAGTTCAAGGAGGCGTTTGGCCGACCTGTCTACGAAGGGCTTAGGAAACTCCTTGCGATGAAGGTGAAGGATGAAGAGCGGCTGGAGCTTCTGACGACGTCCATCTGGGCGCAAGTTTCGGTCTATGCGCTTGCGGACGTCAAATGGCACAAGTCCTTCCGTCCTGCGGGCGTCGACAATCGCGCTTGGGCCGAGAAGGTCACGGACAGCATCTGCGAACAGGTGTTTTTAGCCGCAAAGAACGCAAAGGGCGCAAAGGAGTGAAAATGAAGAATAATTCTTTTCTGCCGCTCTATGTAACCAACTTCTTCGGGACGCTGAACGACAACTTCCTGAAGACGCTGGCGTGCCTGACCGTCATCGGATGGATCGCAGACGAGCGCGTGCGGTCGCTCCTGACGAGTGTTGTCGCGGGAATGCTCGTCCTGCCCTACATTCTCTGTTCGCCGCTTGCCGACCGGCTGACCGCCGTGTGGCCGAAGCGTCGGATCGTACGTGCGGCGAAATGGGCGGAACTTCCGATCATGGCCGTTGCGATTGCGGGCTTCGCGCTCCACTCACCGTGGTTCGTCATCGGCGCGGTCCTCCTGATGGGGCTTCAAAGCTCGCTCTACTCGCCCGCCAAGTACGCGCTTGTGCGCGACATCGGCGGCGCGGAGAGAATCTCGACCGGCATGGGCGGCATGGAGGGCGTCTCGTTTCTCGGCGTGCTGCTCGGCACTGTGGCGGGTGGCCTTGTGGCCGACCTTCAAGTCCGCCATCCCGAGTGGAATCTCGCCTACTGCTGCCTTGCGACATTCGCCGTGCTTGGCCTTGCGGCGAGCTACACAGTCAGGGCGAAAGAGGAGCTCAACCGCTCTTTCCACGCCATCAACCCGATTCGCTATATTGCCCGTGCCTACCGAATGGCCGGTCGCTACGACGGACTCAACGCCGTCATCTTCACGCTCTCCATTTTCTGGTGGGGCGCGGCGATGCTCCAGATGGGGCTTCTCGTCTATGGCAAGGCAGAGGCGGGGCTAAACTTGAGCGACACCGGCACGGGAGTGCTCCTTTGCGGCGCGGCGGTTGGCATTGTCGCGGGGCAGATCGTCGCGGGATTTGTCGACAGGCGGCGCTTTCTTCTCGGCGCGACGCTTCTCACGGGCTGGATCGCCGCGGCGCTTCTTGGCGTTCTCTACTTCGCGGCGCTTTCGCCGCGGTGGTTTGGCGTTGTGCTGGGGCTTTTGGCGTTTGACCTCGGATTCTTCAAGCTGCCGTTCGACGCCGAGATTCAGAAGGTGGTGAAGGGCCCGAAGCTGAACACGATGCTGGGCGTTCGGTCCGAAGGCGTTTCTTCTGCTGCTCGCGGTCGTCTTTCTCGTTGCGCCGTTTCTTTTTGTGTTCAGCTACCGCTCGGTTCTGCTCTGCGTTGGCCGCTGGGTCTTTGCCTGGAGATACAGGGTGGAAATTGACGGACTGAAGTCCGTCGCACAGGACAAGCCGCTGCTCGTTCTCCCCAATCACCCAGCGATGGTTGATCCAATGCTTGTGGGCGTAACGTTCTGGAAGACGCCGCTTAAGCCGCTTTCAGACGAACTCTTCTTCCACACTGGCATCGTCGCGCCGTGGGTGCTCAAGACTCTTGGCGCAGTCGCGGTTCCAGACCTTCGCAAGCACCGGACGGCGAAGGGCGCGACAATCGCGCGGGGACTTGGCGACATCGTGAAGTCGACCCTTGAGGACGGCGGGAACGTCATCTTTTATCCCTCTGGCCACATCCAGACCGAGAGCGAGCACGAAGACATCGGCACGCGCCAGCTCGCGTACAACATGTGCGGCGACTTGCCGGAGAATGTGCGCGTTATTGGTGTTCGGACGCGCGGGCTCTGGGGGTCGATCTGGTCGCGCAAGGGGCGCAAGACCTCGCCCTCGTTTGTGCCGACTTTCATCAAGAGCGTTTTCCTATGGTTCTTCTGGGCGCCGTTTGTGCCGCGCCGCCGCGTGACGATGCATGTCGAGGACATGACGGATCGCGTGAAGGAATGGTCGAAGCTCACGCGGCTTGAATTCAACCGAAAGCTGGAGGAGTGGTACAACGCGGAGTGATTTTAGCCGCAAAGAACGCAAAGGACGCAAAGTGTCTTTAGACAGGATTAACATGATTAACAGGATTGAGAAAGGAGTGACTAATGGCTATGATTAAAAAACTCTTGAAAGCCCTTTTGAGAATTTGTATTCTCGTGATCGTGCTTGGGTTCGTAGTCGGCACGGGCTGCATCAATACGATCATGTTCCATCCCGAGATGTGCAGGGGCGGATATCGCGAGACGACATCGGGATATGTCGACATCGGGACGAACGGCGTAAAGATCGCCGCAGTCG
>ONVK01000127.1 GCA_900321255.1 uncultured Lentisphaerota bacterium
GAGCGTCGCCATCCAGTCGTGGAACTGCGAGGGCGAGTCGTCTTTCCAGCCGCCCGATATGCGCGCCGGCCAGCGGACGAAAGTTGGAACGCGCATCCCTCCCTCGAACACGTCGCGCTTAAGTCCGTCGAACGGCCCGTTCGAGCCGAAGAAGCGCGGATCTGCGCCGTATTCGTCGGCAGGTCCGTTGTCGGACGTAAAGACGATCATCGTGTCGTCGTCGAGCCCGAGGCGCCCAAGCTCGCCCATGAAGTCCGCGAGCGCATTGTCGAGGCGCGTGATCGCGGTCGCGTACCTGGCGGCGTTTTCCGGGAGATCGCGGTAGGCGGGGTCGATCCACGTGTTGCGCGCCGCGAGTGGCTCCGGCTCAAGCGGCCACTGGACGCCCCCGGCGGGATATGGCCGCCCCGGGATGTGAAGCGGATGCTTCGTAGCAAGCGTGTCGTCGCTCTGGCCTGAGCCGTGGATCGTGTTGACTGCGAGGTAGAGGAAGAAGGGTGTGTCGCTCTTTTCTGTCGCATGGCGCGAGACGAGCTGCTTTGCCTTTGCGATGAAGAGGTCGGTCGAGTAGATGCCTTTCGCGGAATCGGTTGCGTTCGTGCGGTTCTCCGTTATGCCCATGAACGCATTTCGTATGTGTCCTTCGTAGTGGTAATACGTGTGCCCCGCCATGTGGTCGAGGAAGCCGTAGAAGTAGTCGAAGCCGCGGTCGAGCGGATGCGAGGAGACGCTTTCTCCTGATTCGCCGCCGCCTGCGACGCCCCACTTGCCGACTGCCCATGTCGCGTAGCCAGCGCCGTGAAGGACGGAAGCGAGAGTGTTCGTCTCGGTGAACGCCCTGTCGAAGCAGTTGTCGCGCAGAGAGCAGCACCCCTGGATACGGCCGGTGATCAGCGACGCGCGGCTTGGCGCCGAGACGGGAGCGGCCGCGTAGTGCGCCGTCAGAACGACACCCTCGTTTGCGAGACGGTCGAGGCACGGAGTGCGAAGCCGCGCGAGGACATTCGTACGCGCGCTGCAGGTGAAGCCGACGTCTCCGAAACCGAGGTCGTCGGCCAGGATGAAGACGATGTTCGGCCTCGTGCGCGCAAGTGCGGCGATTGGCGCGATGGCCAGTGCCGCAGCGATTGCAATAATTCCAAATGTCTTTTTCACGACATAATCATACCACAGCATCCTCTGCCGTGCAACTGCGAAATTTTCGTTTTGATGTAAGGGGGTGCACCGAGAGATTTATGCAAGGACGTGGCAAATTGCCAGCATTTGTGCATTGCGCATATATTGCAATATATGTATTTGCGCTACGCGCGACCACGAACCACGGCGGCTTGCCTCGCGGCGTTCCGCCGCTGGAATGTCGCGTCGTCGTTTTGACTTGAAGGTCGAATTGCAGGTAATTCGGCTTCCATTTAACCGTCCAGCCCCATCGACCTTCGTAAAACGCCGCCGCGCCATTCCAACCTCCGGTTATTGGCAAGCCCCGTGTCACGAAAGCGGCCTTCGCCGCACACGAAAAAGCACTAAAAGCAGAGGCGTCAGTTTGCCCACAGCTTGACAATCTCCTTCGAGATATGCGCCAAAACAAGGATTGTTTTCGTGTTGTTCGTGCGCCGTGAAGACGGCGTTCGTGTCGCGGGCATCTGACGCAGACCGAAGGTCGAGACGGCGCGGAGACGACTGGCGAAGGTCGTCCGCGGAGCTATCGCCGTGAAGCTAAAGGAGCCTCGCCGCGACCTTCAAGCCACGGCGTCGACGCGCCGTCTCAAGCGGCGTTAGCCGCGCGTCAGATGCGCCGCGCGTTCGTTGTCGCGCGTCAGCGCCAAACGCTTTGGTATGCCTTTGCAGAGACTATTGACTCTGCATAAAAATCTCGTTGCACCCGATGTAAGGGGGTGCACCAAGCGATGGCCATGTTGACGGTGAGGCGAGCTTTATGCTACAATATCGCAACCGTGGTTGCTGTAACCGTGGTTGCTAAACGAGAGGATATTGTCATGAGGTTTTTTGACAGAGCACGTGAGTTGGCTGATCTGAAGGAGATTCGCGAGAGGAGCGAATCGGTCGCGCAGTTCACGGTTGTGACTGGACGCAGACGGGTTGGAAAGACTTCGCTTGTAGTGAAGTCTCTCGAAGGGGAAGAATATGTTTACCTCTTTGTCGAGAGAAAGAGCGAGAAGGATCTGTGCGAAACGTTCGTCAGGGAGATTAACGAGAAGCTTGGCGAGGTTGTGTTCGGCACTCCAGAGCGCATCGAGGATGTCTTCCTCGCTCTCATGAAGATCGCCTCTACGCGTCATCTGAATGTGGTCATCGACGAATTTCAGGAATTCAGGAAAGTTAATCCCAGCATATTTTCGTCTATACAGAAGACGTGGGATATGCACAAAGACAGTGCGCGCATAAACCTGATTGTCACTGGCAGCGTTAACACGCTGATGGTTCGGCTCTTCCGGAACAAGCGAGCGGCTCTGTACGGACGCGAAACGGCCTTTATGGTCGTCGAGCCGTTTGCCACGTCCGTGCTGAAGGAGATACTGTCCGCATATCATCCTCGGTACAAGGCGGAAGACCTCCTCGCGCTGTGGACTTTCACAGGCGGCGTCGCCAAGTACGTTGAGCTTCTGGTGGACTCCAGATGCTGGACTCGTGATGCCATGATAAAGGAGATGATTCGTGCGAATTCGCTTTTTCTGGACGAAGGCCGCGCTATGCTCGTCGAAGAGTTTGACAGGGAGTACGGCGTTTATTTTTCCGTGCTCTGCGCGATTGCGAGGGGACGGACGACGCGGAATGAGATCGAGCAGACGGTCGGCCGTCAGGTGGGAGGGTATCTTGCCAGACTGGAGGAAGACTACGCGTTGATCCGGAAGCGACATCCAATTTTCGCCAAGGTCGCCGCAAAGACGGCCAGATACGAGTTGAACGACAACTTTCTCGTTTTCTGGTTCAGGTTCATGTATCGCTACAGCTACATACTGGAGTTGAAGGGATACGAGCAGCTGCGCGAGATCGTCCGGCGCGACTATCCCGTCTTGAGCGGGCATGCCCTTGAACAGTATTTCAAGCATCAGCTCGCCGAGTCGGGACAATGGACGCGCATCGGTGGCTGGTGGGACCGAAAAGGGGAAAACGAGCTGGACATCCTTGCCGAAAACGAGCTGACGGGCACATACGCCGTCTGCGAGGTTAAGCGGCAAGGTTCAAAGATCGACCTGAATGTCGTCGCCGACAAGTTTGCCGCGTTTCGGAAGGCGACAGGCAAGTGGCTGAAGGCGAAGCCCAGGTTTCTTGCCTTGTCGATGTCAGACATGTGACCAGCTCGCGCCAATAGACCTATAGAAATAGAAATTTCTGGCTGCTGGTTTCGATGCTCGACCACCACCCGCGACGCGAAGGAAATCGCCAAGTTGTTCCAACTTTTTCCGCGATTTAAACCCTCTGAATCTGGTAGCAGCCCCACGAAGCGCCTGTTTCCGGGCGGGCGCTGAAACAGGCGCGTAAAATCCGCACCACTGTTAGGTGGTCGCAGGCGTTTCGTCGGCGGCATCAAGTGAGCTTGTCTTTGAAATGACGGCTGGCAGATAGCGGCATCGGCGTTGAACACGCATTCCGCCGTCCTGCGAGTTCATCGTAAAGACCATGCCGACGGCTTGCGGCTACTGCAAGAATGGATTTGACGCGATCTCGCGGGCGATTGTCGTCTCGATTCCGTGGCCGGGAACCACCACCGTGTCGTTGGGAAGGTCTTTCAGTTTTTCGAGAGATTCCTGCAGCGTCGCCATGTCGCCGCCGGGGAAGTCGGTGCGTCCGACCGAACCGCAGAAGAGCGTGTCGCCGGAGAAGAGCGTCGCCGGCTTGCCGTCGCTTGTCTTGAAGAGGTAGCAGACGCCGCCTGGCGTGTGGCCGGGAGTGTCTATCACATCGACGGTCGCCGTCCAGCCGATGCCTGCGAGGAACGACCCCAGATCCTTTGCGCTTTTGACGTTCTTAAGCTCTGCCACAAGCGGGTAGTCGGGCGGGAACTGGTTGAAGGGGTGGGAGACGATCTTCGCGTCTGCGTCGCTGATGAAGACGGGGAGATCGGGATATGCCCGCTGGAGTTCCGGAATCGCGCTGATGTGGTCGAAGTGCGCGTGGGTGAGAAGAACTGCCGCGA
>ONVK01000126.1 GCA_900321255.1 uncultured Lentisphaerota bacterium
CGTCGTTGCATGTCGCTCAGTTCGGCACTCGCCCCCTCGTCCCTTGCCTCACCTTCCATAAGGCGCGTTTTTCTTCGTAGCCTCTGCGCTCGCCGACGTCCCGTCGGCTCGCTTAACCTTGCCACGACACATCCGTCGCGATTTCGTCCGCACCATAATCCCGCCCTTGCGATTTGCAAGGGCTTTTTGCTATAATTCATATGTTCGGTTGAGGGGCGGCAAATTCGCCGCGATGCCGAACGCATAGATTTGGAGAATGAGATCATGCCGACCATAGAGACAGTAGCGACGCCTGTTCACAATCGAATCAGCATTCAGATACCTAAGGAATATGCTTCATATTCCTTTAAGGTTGTTCTTGTGCCTTTCACTATGTCGGAATCGTGTCTGCGCACCGTTAAGAAAGTGCCTGGCCTTTCATTTGAGATAAAGGACGAGGATTTGTTCTCTGACGATGCCGACATGTGGGAGGCCTGCTCAAATGAAACCCCTATTGCTTGACACATGTGCGCTATTGTGGCTTGGGGGTTCCCCTGAACGCCTAACAGCAGCTACAAGGACGATGATTGAGGAGGCGAATTTCCTCTATGCATCTCCAGTTTCGATTTGGGAAATTACATTGAAACATCGCTTGGGCAAGCTCAAACTCTCCTTGCCGCCTGAAGAGTGGTTTGATGTCCTGGAAGATGCTTATGGGTTCTCACTCTTGCCGTTAGCCAGGAATGTCATGGTGAAAGCCGCGCAACTTCCGCTGTTTCATCGCGATCCTGCAGATAGATTTATAATCGCGACTGCGCAAATTCATTCGTTAGACGTCGTGACGGCCGATAGACGATTCGCGCAATATGGCATAACCACGTTTGATTAGATTTTACTGCGCAGCGATAAAACTGATTTCCTGCGCTGAATTTTCAAACCCCGCCCTTGCGATTTGCAAGGGCATTTTGCTATACTTCACTTGTTCGGTTGAGGGGCGGGCGAAACCGCCGCGATGCCGGGCTTGATCTTTCCCATACTCCCGGACGCATGGCGGCCCGGGAGTGTGTGTTTAGTTTGTGCTTGCGGTTTTAGTATGCAACGTTGCTGTGCCGTGCTGGTTTGCCTGTCAACGTGCGGTCACGGTCGGGGCAACCGTGCTCGCCTTGCGACGTGTCTCACCGCGCATCCGACGAACCGCGTCGTTGCATGTCGCTCAGTTCGGCACTCGCCTCCTCCACCGCCGCCTCCACCCCCGCCTCCGCCGAGGCGCTGCTGGCGATGATCGAAGAGGAAAAAGCAAGGAGCCGACGGATGAAAATCTCGTCGGCTCTTTCCTTTTGAGGCATGCCGAAAAGAGCGAGGAGGATCCCCAGTCTGTGAGTTGAAGCGTGAAGCACCCCTAAATCTCTCTGAAAAATGGTATAATGTCGAAAGCGGATTGGGATAAGACTACGCTGCACATCGAGAAGTTCGGCGAAGAGCCTGTCGCTGCTGAGGAGGCGCTGGCAAGCGAACAGAAAAAGCGAAGCGTATGGTATAATCGGAGAGGAGATGTGGAAATGAAACGAGAAGAGAACCAGACAGTCGAGTACAAGGAGTCCTGGCACGAGAAGTACCTGGAGTGGATCTGCGGCTACGCGAACGCCAAGGGCGGGACGCTGTACATCGGCATAGAGGACGGAACCAAGAAGCCTGTCGGCGTCAAGAACCCCAACAAGCTGATGGAGGACATCCCCAACTCCATCCGCAACACGATGGGCATCGTGGCGGACGTCGCGCTGCTCAAGAAGCAGGGCAAGGATGTGATACGGATCATCGTGAAAATCAGCCCGTATCCAGTCAGCTATCATGGCGGATATTTCTACCGTACAGGGGCGGTGAAAATGCAGTTGGTGGGTAATGCCCTGACCGACTTCATTCTCAGAAAGACGAATTCGAGTTGGGATATATGTAGGTCTTCCAGCGGGAAGCGTATCGGGGATTGCAGGTTTACAGTTCTTTGCAGCCATTTCCTTGATCAAACTGGGAGGCGCTTCGAGCAATCGTACTTCAAGTCTTTTGGCCTTGCTGATGACGAAGGCTATCTCACCAACGCAGGTGCGCTTTTCGCGGACGATTCGCCGATATACCAGAACAGGCTTTTCTGCACACGATGGAACGGAACTGACAAGAGCGCTGGTGTCATGGACTCCATTGATGACAAGGAATACTCAGGCTCGGTGTTGTCCCTCTTTGAATACGGCAAGAATTTCGTCAAAAACAATTCTCGCAAAATGTGGCACAAGCTTCCGGCACGTCGCGTTGAGTTCCCGGAATATCCCGAACGCGCCGTTGAGGAGGCCATAGCGAATGCACTGATACACAGGGACTACACGAACTACGGAAGCGAAGTACACATAGATATGTACGACGACAGGCTGGAGGTCGTCTCGCCCGGCGGCATGTTCGACGGCGGAACGCCTATCCAGGATCGAGGCGACATCCGCGGCATAGGCTCGTCGCGCCGCAATCCGCTTGTGGCAGACATATTCAGCAGGCTCGACTTTGCCGAGCGGAGGGGAAGTGGGCTCGGGAAGATCATGGATGCCTACAGCCTTCCTCTGAGCAACGCTGATGGGAGGTTGCCGTCTTTTACTTCAGATACGTTCTTTAGGGCGATTCTGCCCAATATGACATACGGACTGACTAAGGAGCGTCTTGTCGCATTCGCCGAGCGTGAGGCTACCCCTAACAGTCAGACCCCTAACAGTCGCAACCACAAGTCTGCCGTACAAGTCAGCCGTACAAGTCGACCGTACAAGTCGACCGTACAAGTCAGCCATACAAGTCACGCAGTCAACGTTGCCACTGCCGAAAGCAGAGTAGGACTTGTGCTCTCGTTGCTGGCTAAGGGGGAACTCTCTCTCCGAGAATTAATGCAAGCTGTAGGTCTCCGCAACAGACCTAACTTTTATTCTCTGTACATTTTGCCAGCCTTTGAGATGGGGTGCGTCGAATATACCATTCCTGACAGGCCAAAGAGCAGACTTCAGAAGTACCGGCTGACGGACAAAGGCCGCGCCGCGCTTTCGGCAAGTGCGCATCAGTAATAAGACAGGAGACTTGATAGCTTGGCGAAGGTCCCGCACTAAGTGCCAACTGCCGGAGACGGCGGCGCTTGCGAACGGTAGAGCTGTTCATCGCCCGCCCGCGTGGCGATAGGGTCGCTACGCGCGACCACGAAAAGACACGAAAAGCAGCGGCAACGCTAATCGACGCTAATTCCCCAGGCGCGTCAGATGCGCCGCGTTTCGTGGTCGCGCGAAGCGCCAACACTACTCGTGCGAAAGGGCGCGAAAGGGTGCGAAAGGGCGCGCGGGGGTGCGTGAGGCCGCGCGCGGCGGGCTGCGGCGGGGGTGAAAACCGGGCTAAAAAAATTTTTTTTGAGGGGGCGTTTTGCGGGGCTGAAATCGAAATGACCCAATAAAATCAAGGGTTTTTGGCGATTTGGCCTGAAATTACCCCATACGGGGGACCCCTGCCTGGGTTGCAAAGCAAAGCCGAAATAGTGTATAATCGCGTTGTCATTTGGGAGGATTGTAGACTTGCGCGTGCAGGTCGTCTTTCCAAGGGCCTCGTGAGAGCGAGTGCGGAAGCGAGTCAGTCTGGGAACTGAACGTGGAGGCGCGAAGGTCGAGCGAGATAAAAAACTCAATCGGACTGGGTTCCGAGAAAGTAGGTAAAGATGAAGAAACTAATGATTGCAGCCTCGGCAGCGCTCGTCGCGACCGTAGGGCTCTGCGTGGAATCGGCGAACATCGTCGGATATCAGACCAAGGCTAACGCCTCGGCTCAGATGAACTGGACGTGCAATACGTTCGTTCCTTGCGACAAGACTAAGACCACGATGACTCTTGGCGACATGAAGGGAACTGAAGGCTTGATTTTCTCTGCGGTCGTTTTCCTCAAGCCTGATGGTCGCGTCAAGACGGTTGAGCACGCGCAGCTCGGCACTGTCAAGGAGAAGTACACCTACTGGGAAGCGGGTGACACCGAGGATGGCGTCGGCGGCTGGTACTTCGAGGACGACGAGAATGCTCAGTACAATCAGAACTCTCGCGTCATCGCCCTTGGCGAGGGATACTATGTGCAGGGTGATGGCAGTGAGATTGGCGAGGGGCTCGTCTTCTCTGGTGCCGTTGCTAATGATGCGACA
>ONVK01000123.1 GCA_900321255.1 uncultured Lentisphaerota bacterium
CTCGCGATCAAGTACCACCTCGGCGTCCCGGTCTTGACGGGGCACGGCACCGCCTTCCACCACGGCCACAAAAAACACGGCCCGGAGAAGTAAAGACGCTACTGTGTCACTCTTGCTATGTCACGGGGGCTGACCCTGTAGCCCCCACTTAGCCGTGCAAGCCAGATGCCAAGGGCGACCTCATGAGACGGCCTGACAAGTTGCTTCCGCCAGCCCATCGTGCCGGTGTAGACAACGCGCCTGAACTCCCTCGACACCATGTCCTTGAACTTATTGCCAATTACTATGGGGGCTTCAAGTGTGAAGAACTTTGCCGTTTTCTTGTCTGAAAGGACCTCTGCCTCGATCAGCTTTGAGAACTCCTTCTCTGCCTCTGCCGCGACCTTTGGCGACAGCACTCCGCAAAGTGGCTTCCCAGACATTTGGAGACGCTTCTCTTTTTCCTGTGCCTTGCCATCGGGCTTCGTGTCGCCCTTTACCGCAGCCCGCCACTCGTCGCGACCATCAGACAACTTGAAAACGCGATCTGAAATCATATAGCCGCGATAGACCCCGCCTATTCCATGCGGATCGTCCGTCTGCGTGACTACATATCCCATACCATCAAGCGCCGCGTCAAGATGGCTCTCGTCCGTCAGAAGAACGCCGTCTGCCTCGACGACGCGCAGAGTCGACTCCCTTAGCGTCTTCTCCGTCGCCTCGCCAGTCGGCCAAACTACCGCCTCTCGCCCCGCATCGCCAGGGTGCGCGTCACAGTATGCTTTCCACGAACGCCCTCCGCGCTTTCGTCCGTCTCGCGGCACCGTCGGATTGAACACAAACATTATCTTCGCCACGGCAACTTCGTCATCAACCGGAACATCGGTAATGATGTTCATGCCGTTCTGCTTCCTTGATGGGCACGTCTTCGCGGCAGACCCCAGCTGGAACAATTGCGGAATCGTCGGAACAATACGGCATGGGCTCTTGTTTTCAGTCGAGTAAACCGCATCGAAAAGCCATCTGTCGCCCCCGACGTCAAGGGAATAAAGATACACGCGTCCGTCACGCGCAAGGCCGGTTATCTTGTTGAAATCGAGCAGCTCCTCTTCCATGCGGTTGTGGCTCCTCGCTCGCGTTCCTTCCTCGGCAACGCAGCGATAGGTGCGGACGGCGACCGATTCAGACCCAGGCGCAAAAAGCAAGTCCCTCCCATACTTGTATCGCGCGTATTTCGGGATTGCAAGAAGGTAGTAGTTCCCCTCGTCGCGCATTATTCGCACCGTGTCCGCCGAGTATGCAACGCGATCTCCCTCGGTTCCGCGACGCGGCGAGGAAACTCTCTTTGCCTTGATCTTCACTTCCTTGCAGAAGCGCATCGTGTCCACCGAATCGCGTAACGGCGTTATCTGCGCGGTCTGGACGAGCTTTCCCGCCGTTGCCTTGCCGCCGTCGAGTCCAAGCCGATGCTCGAAGCCGAGAGCAAGGGAGAGGTCTGGCAGCTTCAACGACCCAGCTTGCGGCGTCGCCGTAAAAAGCGCGATCGCGTTGCCTTCCATAAAGCCCCACCGCCATGCCGCCGTCTCGATTACCGCACGGCCGCCAACTTCCTCAATGCGCCTCAGCGCCTCTTCCCTGTCAAGACCATTGCGTGCCGCGACGGCGTTTGCGGCACGGCCAAGAAGCGTGTCTACCACAAGCCGCCGCTTCCGCTCAATCGCAGACTTCGATTTCTGGCGAACATCCTCGACAATGGCCTTGCTGCCATCGTACCGTATCTTCTTCGTGGCGAACTGAACCATTCGTCCAGGAAGCTGATAGCCGCGCAGAAGGCCACCAGGTGCGTCAATGTCCCGCTCTGGGAAAGTGATGTAGAAGAGGGCTCGCATCACCGCGACGCGAAGCTCGTCTTTTGAATTTTCCGGAAGGACTACGCAACCGTTATTCTCGACTACCCACCTCGCCGCCTCTGCCGCCTTTGCCGGATCAGTCACCTCTATCCTTCGACCGATCCATCCCTTGCCAACCTCAGCTCTCGTTTCGACAAGGCGCGGCTTGTTTCTGTCACCCGCCTCATATCTGCGCTTGCGCGGATTGAATGTCGCGCTCCAAGTCATGTAGAACCGTTCTCCCGCGCCATTGGGGTCGTGGACATAAAACTCGAAATCGCGCGAAATCGCCCCAAATCTCTCTGCGCTGTTTTTCTGGTCGGTAAGCGCATCGAACATCGCGTCGTCTTCCATCTCGAAGAGACACATCATCTTGTCACGCACCAGTTCCGTGATCATGTCCGCGTCTGTAGTCCGCCAGACGGCGCCCTTCGCCCCCGAAAGAATCAGCCGCTCGTATGGTTCAGGGCCATACGCCGGCTTTTCGATGATCTGCCAGCCATGCCACCCTTCCTTCATCATCACCGCGACAAACTTGCGGCCATTCTTCCTGAGAAAGATTACGCGAGAAGTTCTGTGTCTTTTCGCCGAACAGTCAAAGCCCGTCATTGGGCTGCCGAACGACAGCCGGACATCTGTGTATGGACTTGCCGTCTTGGAGTCTGCCAGCCATGTTGCGAAATTACGCCACGCCCTGAACCACCTCGGGACAGCCGCCCACTCGCCCTTGCCGTTTTCGTCGAACTTCTCGCCAAGATATTGCGCGGCAAATTCCTTGAGTTTGTGCGATGGAGTTTTCTTCCAGCCCTTCGCCCTCATCATTTCCAACGCCTCGGCATGAGTTTCAAACCGTTCAAGGTCGTAGTTGAAGAACTTTCCAATCGTCGCCCTCGTCGGCTCCACTGGCCTGAGCGCCGTGGAGAAGTCGGCATGGCATGACCACAGCCCCACGGCTTTTTCGGGGCTTCTTATTTCAAGGAACCTGTCGGTTTTTTCTTTCAGCTTGTTCTGCGGCATGGAAACGTCCTTGACGAAATCATTGTTGGGTATTATAGCAGGCTTTCTTCTCGCTTAATCACACTAGTTGACTGAGAAAAGTTCGTGCAGGGACAACCGATGGAGAGGTTTTCTCAAAGCAGTCCTCGCCGTCGTATTCGGCATCCAAGACGACCTGAAAGGCATGTTGCGCACCTGTCGCCTTCTGGAAAAATGCTAGATTGCCAGACAGCGACTCGTCAGAATTCTTTACTTCGGCAAGAAACCATGGTTTTTTGTCCCGAGTGACAAGAAAATCTACTTCTCGCTTCTTCCGATCTCGCAAATAGAAAAGATCAAATTCGCCAAATCCCAAATCTGTCCAGCATTCGACAGCCTTTAGAAGATGGCATGCAACGAAGGTTTCTGCTCTTTTGCCGGAATCAGAAATTCCCGACCAGTCGCGAAGATACCATTTTGGCGTCTTGCGTATTGAACTTTCAATGTTCTTGTAGTAGGGTTTTACCGTAAAGCCGTAGTATAGCGACTTTAAAATCGAGACCCATTTCTTGATTGTGGGCTCGCTTGCCGTCACTTCGTGCGCGAGCGATGCCATGACAAGCTGCTCGCCAGTCCTGTTTGCAAGAATTGTCGCAAGTGCCTCTATCTGGTCGATATCAACCGTCTTCGTCAAGTCGCGTATGTCCTGCGAGAAAAGCTGCTCCATCCTCAGAGAACGCCATTTGCGGAGAAACCGAGTCTGTCTGTTCGTGAATGGCTCTGGGAACCCCCCGAACTCAAGCAATGCATTCCACTCGGAATCGACGAGTTTACGCGGCGACCGAATGATCTTTCCCTCGTCCGGGATTGAAGAGTCGAGAAGTTCCGCAACCGAAAAAGGGTGTATCCTGTAGGGGAAGTAGCGCCCCATCATACTGTCGCCACCACGCTTGTACACATCCATCTTTGCAGAACCCGTGGCAAATAC
Organism: uncultured Lentisphaerota bacterium; assembly: GCA_900321255.1. Lineage (GTDB taxonomy): Bacteria > Verrucomicrobiota > Kiritimatiellia > RFP12 > UBA1067 > UBA1067. The sequence continues at coordinate 3,832 of ONVK01000123.1, forward strand.
CTTTACGCTTTTCTCGTATATGTCGAAGAATCCCTTAAGGAATGTTTTCCATTTCTGATAACGGTGGATCTCGTCGAAAACCAGCGTCTTGCCAGAATTACGCTCCTCTTCAAGCGCAAGCGAATCTCCGACCGCTCGCGCCCCCTTGAGGATAAGCAATCGTGTTTCCTTCTCCTCCCAGTTGAGATAGTCTGTCGCGAATCCTTTTGCAAGCGTGGTTTTCCCGACCTGCCGCGGTCCAGAAAGGAAAACCATCTGGCGATACATCCCCAAATGCTCACGGATGATATTCTCGTAGAGTCTGGCTGTGATCTTCATGGTCGATATTGTACCATTCCCGACGCCAACAAATCAAGCACAATTCTAAACAATCATTTAGAATTGTGCGGAACAATTATAAAGACTGATTCAGAACGATTCTCTCACACCAGCCCCTACACCTTACTGCCCCTTCTCGGCACACCGCCAACAATGACAATTGGCTTCCCTTGCGCAAACCCGCAATCAATCATCTACAGTAAATCTGAGTAAACCAGTGTGACTGCCACTTTGTGCAGTATAAAGCGGTATGAAAATCGCGAGACGAGGGAAACATTGGGACAGAAGAGAAGTTGAGTTGGAGTTACGAGTCAGGGAGCAGCATCAACAAGTCTCACTTACATTGGCAAGGGCATCTTCAGACCTAAAAATGCTATAATACTTTTTCATGAAAAAGATCGAGATAACCGCCTGTGTCTTTATGGCTGTGTTTGCTGCCATCGCCTGCGCCGGCATAGCCGTAGGGCACGACTGGAAGCTTGCCCTTGTCCCCTTCACGATGATCCCTGGGCTGAAGGTCATCAGCCTCCAGTTAAGCCCTGGACTCAAGCCTCAGTTCCTCGTGTCGGCTCCCATCGGATCGGCGGTGGGCGAATCGGTGGTCGCCATGCTTGCCACTGGAGTGGCGTTCGCCCTCTCGACGGAACTCTCGAACGGTGCCTGCCCCTGGGCGGCTGGCGCGATGGCCGCCGCCATCGCCGCTGCCTCGGCGACTTGGCCGTTCGCGTGCACCGGCAAATACAGGCCGCTCCGAGTCTTTTCCATGCTCGGCGCATCGGCATTCTATGTCGCCGTCGCCATAGCGACTTCCGGAAACTACGACTTGACGAGCTACGGCGCGGCATTCGCACTCCCCTTCTTTGCCGTAGCCAGAGTTGCCCTTGCCATCCGCGACTGGAGAAAGGAGGCGCACAAGTGAAAAGCGTTGCAAAGATGACGGACGCCGAGTACAAGGCGACAGTCCGCGACCTACGACAGAGGGCGGCGGGCGGCAAGAACACGCTCGGGTTCTACATCCAGCTGATGTTCCTCGCTGGTGCTGCAGTCACAATCGTGGCAAATGGCGCTTGGAGAATCCTATGGGGACTCCTCGCCTTCCTCGGCGTCATTGTCATATCGACCGCACGAACCTTCTTCTGGAAATGGACTGAAGACAGGCTTCAGAAAGACGCGGAGGCGGGTCACATAGAAAGAGCCGTCCGATGGGACTACCTCTGCCTCCTTATCGACTGGTCGATTTCCTTCGCCGGGTTCTCGGTCGTCGCCCTTACCGTCTTCGGCGCGGCAAGCGGATACACCGTCCCCCGACCGTTGCTCTGGATATGCGTCGGCGGGATGTACACACTGCCCTTCACCTTTAGGCGCGAAAAGCCGGGATACAACTACGGGAACTTTCTATTCTGGGAGCAATGGACGCTCATCGCGACAATCGTCGCCTCCGCGTTCATCCCCTTTGGCGTTGGATGGGGCATTACGGCGCAGGCTGCGATAGCTTTTACCTCAGTCCCGCTTGGCTGTCGCTTCAAGAAGGCCGACATACTCGAGAAGGTGCAGATATACTACCGCAACGCCAAAGTCGCGCGTGCCACGCACACAGCTCCGCTTCCCAATCCAACACAGCCGTTCGGCGTGGAGGCATTGAAGGCGATTCTGTCCGATATCCGCATAGCGTGGTTTCCGTTCTCGGTGTCTTTCCTCTCCTTCCTCACGGGAATCGTGTGGATGATCGCCCTTAAGAAACCGTGGCCGCTGCTTGTCGCGGTGCTGGCTATAGTTCCCGGCTATCTGCTGATGCTGTCGTTGGACTGCCCCATATCATCGGAGCCCGAGGAACTCGCAAGGCGCGGCGTCGACAAAGACCTCGTTCGCGGCTCCGTTGAACTTCGCACCCTGATGCTGTCAGTCGGGCTCGCAATCGCATCGTCTACGATAATGTGGTTCGGAGGTCGGGACGCCTCGTTGCTTGTCCCGCTTTCGCTTCTTGCGCTCGGTGCGTGCTCCGCCTTCAACTACGTGGCTTTCGAGGGCCAGACAATTGCCGACCCACTACTCCTTGTCGCCTACATCGCCGCTTTCGCGTCCACGTGCGCCCTACGCATCGCCGGTCTCGCATGGTGGCAATGCCTCATGCTTATCCCGACAATCGGCTATGCGCTGCCTGCGTTCCGCTATCTCTTTCCTCGCAGCGGCCTTCGCGGAGAGGCGCGAAAGGCGGCGCTTGCCGTCGCCGCAGAATTTGCGGCCGACTCCCGCACTGACGAAGAGAAAGCCCACGACGAGAAGATGGCAAAGCGCCGCGCCCGCGAAGAGCGCCGGATAGCAAGCTTCCGCCGCAGCAGGC
>ONVK01000122.1 GCA_900321255.1 uncultured Lentisphaerota bacterium
GAGTATCTCGAGACGGCGAAGACCTACAACGAGACGGATTCCAGCAACGTGAAGATCGCGATCGACATGCTTCACGGGCAGATGACTGAGCTCGGCACCGGGCTCGTCAAGATGAAGGAGGCGATCGACTACCTGCAGGATGCGCTGAAGAACTACGACACGGCTGACACGCTCGCGAGGATGTCGGAACTCCGGAAGATCGCCGATTCGCTCGAAGCGGTAGTCTCGAACGAGAGGTGGCCGCTTCCGAAGTACCGCGAAATGCTGTTCCTGTATTGAGTTGGTAGTTGGTAGATGTTGGATGAATTGAAGCATGAATGCGCCGTGGCGATGGTGGTCTTGAGAAGGCCGCCATCCGCCACAGGCGACTTCGGCGGGACAAAGCTCTCGCTGCTTCTGGAGAAGCAGCACAACCGCGGACAGGACGGGGCGGGCGCAGCGATACTTCGCGCTCGCCCCGTCCCAGGTGAAGAGCCGTACTGGATCGCCAAGTCCGCCTCCGCGACGCCGCTCGCCGACGTGCTTGGGATGATTGCGAAGCGGAGTAGGATCGAGACAGGATTAACAGGATTGACAGGATTATCTGTGGACACTTCTCCAGATCCAAAAAATCCTGTAAATCTTGTAAATCCTGTCAAAAACAATTATGAGCGCATCTTCCTCGGTCATCTTCGCTACGCCACTTTCGGCAAAAACGACGTGGCGTTCTGCCATCCGTTCGTGCACGAGTCGAGCGACCTATCGCACACGCTTCTCCTCGCCGGGAACTTCAACCTCACGAACGCCCACGAGCTTTTCGACGATTATGCGCGGCATGGTTCTTTTCCCACAAGCAAGGCGGACGGTTATCTCATCTGCGAGCTGATTGCACATGAGGTAAAAAGGAAATCTAGCTGTCACCTTGCCGACGCCCTTGCAAATGCATTGAAGAACGCCGACGGCGCGTGGACGCTCTGCGGCATGACCGCCGATGGATGGGCGTTTGCGACGCGCGACCCGCACGGCATTAGGCCAGGCTACTGCTACATCGACGAGCGCGTCGTAGTTGTCGCGAGCGAGCGTCCCGCGATACAGGCCGCGTTCGACGTCCCGCCAGAAGCCGTGAAGGAGCTGCCCCCTGGCGAAGCTCTCGTCGCCTCTCCACGGGGGGACGTCGAGTTTGTCGATCTGAACCGTGCAGAACATGTAGAACGTGTAGAAGACAATTCTTCCGATCTACATGTTTCTACACGTTCTACACGGCTAAACAACTTGTCTGCGCGCCCCTGCTCGTTTGAGAGGATCTACTTCTCTCGCGCGAACGACGCCGACATCCACCGCGAGCGCAAGGCGCTTGGCGCGGCGCTTCTGCCGCGCATACTCGAGGCGGCGGAAGCTCCGCTCGAAGACATCTTCTTCAGCTACATCCCCAACTCCGCGCGCACCGCCTTCCACGGACTATTGGAAAAGCTCTTTGAAAAATGTGTTTTAACGCAGAGTCGCGTAACCGCCGCGGAAGCGGGGCTCGCGTTTTGTAGCGAGCCAAGCCGAGCGAAGCGAGTGCCGAGAGCCGCAGAGTGCGCAGAGAGTGATTTGAACTGGGGCTGCGCACCCCGCGTTGAGCTCGCCTTCGGCGACTCCGCTTCGCTCGGGGGATACCCAGGCCCCAAAAAAACTGTCAATCCTGTAAATCCTGTCCAAAATGACTCTGCGCCTCTGCGCCTCTGCGTTAATAATATCCCGCGCTTTGGCGAGGTCATCGTCAAGGACGCGAAGTTCCGCACTTTCATCGCGGACACCGCGGCGAGGCGCGAGTTCTACAAGCACGTCTACGACGTCACGTACGGTCTCGTCAAGAAGGACGACACGCTCGTTGTCCTCGACGATTCGATCGTGCGCGGCAACACGATGAAGAACGCGATCCTCCCCATGCTCGACCGGCTCGGACCGAAGCGGATCGTCATCGCATCTTCCGCGCCGCCCATCCGCTACCCCGACTGCTACGGGATCGACATGTCCACGCTCGGCGAACTCGTCGCGTTCCGTGCGCTCGTCAATTTACTGGGAACGGATGCCGAGAAGGCATTTCGGAGCGCTTTAGATGACGAAGAGAGTTATTTGACAGGATTAACAGGATTGACAAGATTATCTGTAAACACGTCCCAAGACCCCAAAAATCCTGTAAATCTTGTAAATCCTGTCAAAAAAAATCCTCTGGAATGGCTCTACGCCCGCTTCACCGAGGAGGAGCACTGCGCTGAGATCGCCCGCCTTCTCACCCCGCCCGGAATGAAGGCCGAGGTGAAGGTGGTGTATCAAACGGTGGATGATCTTCGTAGGTGTCTCATGACGAGGACGGACGACGAAGGACGAACGACTGAGAACTGTCCTTCCAACTTTCAACTTTCAACCTTTAACTTTCAACCTACCATCGGCGACTGGTACTTCACGGGCGACTATCCGACGCCCGGCGGATACAAGGTTCTCCACAAAGCACTCGAGAACTATCTGGACAAGAGAAATGATAGATCTTACTGATTATGTTAGCCGCAAAGAACGCATAGACCGCAAAGACGAAGTGGCCTTTGCGAACTTTGCGTCCTTTGCGGCGAGAATGGAGCCAAGGCCATGAACTACGATGAGAAATGGAAAGCTGAGCGGGATCGCGCGGCGTTCCTTGCGCTGGACGACGGAACCGTCTTTCACGGCGTCGCGTTCGGCGCGAAGAAGGACGCGCTCGGCGAGGTCGTGTTCAACACCGGGATGTCGGGCTACCAGGAGATACTTACAGACCCCTCCTACGCCGGGCAGTTCGTCACCCTCACGACAGCAGAAGTCGGCGACTACGGAATCAACCCCGAGGACGTGGAGTCCCGGGGGCTTTTTCTGTCCGGACTCGTCATCGGCGATCTCACGGAGCCGAGCAACTGGCGCAGCGAAAAAAGCCTCGACGAATATATCCGCGAGAACGGCATCCCCGGCATCTACGGCGTCGACACGCGCGCGCTCACGCTGCACCTCCGCGAGCACGGCAACCGGAAGGCCTTCCTCTGCGTCTCGGCGTCTCTGCGCGAGGAAGACGCAATGGCCAAGGCGCGAGAATGGATCGGCCTCGACGGACAGGACTACGCCGCGAAGGTGACCTGCGGCAAACCCTACGCCTTCGGTCAAGCAATCGAACCACCAGACAACAAAACAATCCCCCACATCGTCTGCTACGACTTCGGCGTGAAGACAAACATCCTCCGCTCGCTCGCGTCGTGGGCAAATGTCACGGTCGTCCCCGCCAAGACTCCCGCAGAGGAAGTCCTCGCGCTTAAACCCGACGGCGTCTTCCTCTCCAACGGCCCGGCCGATCCCGCGGCGGTGACATACGCAATCAAGAACATTCAGAAGCTCCTTGGCATTAGACCACTTGACAAGTCGACATTCGACAGCCGGCAACCGACAGCCGTGACGACAAAACGACAAACGACAGACGGCTCCAACTTTCAACTTTCAACCTCAAACTTTCAACTGCCCCTCATGGGCATCTGTTTGGGACATCAGCTGCTCGCGCTCGCGTGCGGCGCGAAGACTGCGCGGCTCAAGTTCGGACACCACGGATGCAACCATCCCGTTAAGAATCTTGCGACGGGCCATGTGGAAATCACCAGCCAGAACCACAACTTCGCCGTCGTGCCGGAGTCGGTTCCAGACTGTCTGGAAGTGACGCACATAAACCTCAACGACAATTCGATCGAGGGCATCCGCCACAAGACGCTCCCGGCGTTCTCTGTGCAGTACCACCCAGAGTCCTGCCCCGGCCCGCACGACTCGAAGTATCTCTTCGAGGAGTTCCAGAGAATGGTATGCGACAATCGGCAGCCGGCGTCCGACGACCTTTGTCGTTTGTCCTCCGTCGTCAGTCCTTAATCCTAAACAGCCATGAAAAAACAAGTCAAATACGTATTCATCACAGGCGGCGTCGTAAGCTCTCTCGGCAAGGGCGTAACGAGTGCCAGCCTCGCGCTCCTCCTCAAGAGCCGCGGCTACAGAGTCTTCATGCAGAAGCTCGACCCCTACCTCAACGTCGACCCCGGCACGATGTCCCCGTACCAGCACGGCGAAGTGTTCGTGACGGACGACGGCGCGGAGACGGACCTCGATCTCGGGCACTACGAGCGGTTCGCCGGCGTCACCTGCACGAAGGCGTCGAACTACACCTCTGGACGCATCTACTCCGCAGTCCTCGCGCGCGAACGCGCCGGCGGGTATCTCGGCGGAACGGTGCAGGTCGTTCCGCACATAACGGACGAGATCAAGGCGGCGATCAGTAGCGCTGGCGAACACGACTGCGACATCGTACTCTGCGAGATCGGCGGCGTTTCCGGCGACATCGAGTCGCTCCCCTTCCTCGCGGCAGTTCCGCTTCGAGGTCGGGTCCGAGAACGCGTGCTTCGTGCATCTGACGCTCGTCCCGTATCTCAAGGCCGCGGGCGAGCTCAAGACAAAGCCGTCGCAGCATTCCGTCGGACAGCTGCGCAACATCGGCATCATCCCCGACATCCTCGTATGCCGCACGGAGATGACGATTCCGGAGGAGCATCTCCAGAAGCTCGCGCTATTCTGCAACGTGAAGCGCGAATGCGTCATCGAGGAGAAGGACGTGACGGACTCCGTCTACGCCGTGCCGCGCGAGCTAAGGAAGCAGGGACTCGACGAGAAGCACACGGTGTGGGACACGCTCGTACGAAAGGCAACGCAGCCGAAGAAGACGTGCCGCATCGCGCTTGTCGGAAAGTACATCTCGATCCGCGATGCCTACAAGTCTGTGCACGAAGCTCTTCAGCACGCCGGCATGGCGAACGACTGCAAGGTGGAGGTGGTGCCAATCGAGGCGGAAGAGCTTTTAGCCGCAAAGAACGCAGAGAGCGCAAAGATTTCTTTGAATCCGACACGGCGACCACAATCGCTTTGCGACCTTTGCGATCTTTGCGGCAAAAAATTGTCAAACATCGACGGCATCTTGGTTCCGGGTGGGTTCGGGGCGCGCGGCGTCGAGGGCAAGATCGCCGCGATCAGGTACGCGCGCGAGCACAAGATCCCCTTCCTCGGCATCTGCCTCGGGATGCAGTGCACAGTGATCGAATACGCGCGCAACGTGCTCGGATGGAAGGACGCCAACTCGACGGAGTTCGACGAACGTACGACGCATCCCGTCATCGACCTTATGGAGGAGCAGCGCGGCGTCACGCAGAAAGGCGGCACGATGCGCCTCGGCGCCTACCCATGCGTCCTCAGGAAAGGCACCCTCGCCGCGAAGCTATACAAGAATGTTATGACAGGATTAACAAGATTTACAGGACTATCTGGGGACGCCCCCCAGACCCCCAATCCTGTTAATCCTGTAAATCCTGTCGAACAAAAATACGCCGCAGGTGTTATCTCCGAACGGCACCGCCACCGCTACGAACTCGCCTACGACGGCGAGGCGCGCGAGAAACTGGAATCGGCGGGCCTAAGGATAAGCGGCCTCTCCCCCGACGGCAAGCTCGTCGAGATCGTCGAACTCCCGCTGACTAAGCACCCCTACTTCATCGCCGGACAGTTCCACCCCGAGTTCAAATCCCGCCCGACCGCGCCGCATCCGCTCTTCGTAGGGCTCGTAACGGCAGCACTCAAGGGAAAGACAAAATGAAGCGCACCGACCTGAAGAAGATAATGGTCATCGGATCGGGTCCGATCGTTATCGGACAGGGATGCGAGTTCGACTACTCCGGCTGCCAGGCCGTGAAGGCCCTCCGCAAGGAGGGATACGAAATCGTCCTCGTGAACTCCAACCCCGCGACGGTGATGACCGATCCGGAAATGGCCGAGGCGACCTACATCGAGCCGCTCACAGTCGATTCGGTTTCGGCGATCATCCGAAAGGAAAAGCCCGACGCGCTGCTCCCGACGCTCGGCGGACAGACCGCGCTCAACCTCGCGATGGAGCTGAAGCGCTCCGGCGTCCTCTCGGAATGCGGCGTAGAGATGATCGGCGCGGATGCGGACGCGATAGCCCGCGCGGAGGACCGCAATCTCTTCAAGGCGGCGATGGAAAAGCTCGGACTCGACATGCCGAAGTCCGGAAGCGCCCACTCGCCAGAAGAGGCCGAGGCGATTGCAAAGAGAATCGGCACATGGCCGCTCATCATCCGCCCCGGCTTTACGCTCGGCGGAACGGGCGGCGGGATCGCTCACAACGCGGACGAGTTCCGCGAAATCGTCTTGCGCGGACTCGAGGCGTCGCTCAACCACGAGGTCCTCGTCGAGGAGTCCCTCATCGGATGGAAGGAATTCGAGATGGAGGTGATGCGCGACAAGGCGGGAAACGCCGTGATCGTCTGCTCCATCGAGAACATGGACCCAATGGGCGTCCACACAGGGGACTCGATCACCGTCGCGCCGATCCAGACCTTGACCGACCGCGAATACCAGGCGATGCGCGACGACTCGATCCGCGTTCTGGAGGCGATCGGAATCGCGACAGGCGGCTCGAACGTCCAGTGGGCGGTAAACCCGAAGACGGGGCGGCGCATCATCATCGAGATGAACCCTCGCGTCTCGCGCTCCTCCGCGCTCGCCTCGAAGGCGACGGGCTTCCCGATCGCGAAGATCGCCGCCCTTCTCGCCGTGGGCTATACGCTCGACGAGCTGAAGAACGACATCACCGAAGTGACGCCCGCCTGCTTCGAGCCGGCGCTCGATTATGTCGTCGTCAAGGTGCCGCGCTTCACGTTCGAGAAATTCCCAGGTGCAGACAAACGTCTCGGCACGCAGATGAAGTCCGTGGGCGAGGCAATGGCAATCGGACGCACCTTCAAGCAGGCGTACCTGAAGGCCGTCCGCTCGCTTGAGGCGCCGCTCGCCGGACACGATGTCGCGAGCTTCGATCCGTGGTTCAAGCGCGAGCTCGACGAAATCGAGGCGTTCAGGAAGTTCTTGGCGAGCCAGAAGAATCTTTTGACAGGATTTACAGGATTTACAGGATTGATGAGTAAAGATAATCATGTAAATCTTGTTAATCCTGTCGAAAAAGACCGTGAAGCAAGCTTGCTCCTTCGCCAGGCGAAGGTTTTCGGCTTCAGCGACAAGGAAATCGCCGCGGCGATCGGCTCCGACGAGATTACGGTGCGGACGAAAAGACTTGAGCTTGGAATACACCCCACGTTCGGCGAAGTCGACACCTGCGCCGGCGAGTTCGAGGCCAAGACGCCGTATTATTACAGCTACTACGGTTTTTCGACAGGATTAACAAGATTTACAAGATTA
>ONVK01000119.1 GCA_900321255.1 uncultured Lentisphaerota bacterium
CATGTCTGCTGCGGGCCGTGCGCGAGCGCGTGCGTGCCGCGGCTAAAGGACGAGGGGCGGGAAGTGACTATGCTTTTCGCCAACTCCAACATCGACACCGCCGAGGAGTTCGAGCACAGGCGCGCGGAGGCCGAGCGGCTCGCAGCCCACGACGGCGTTGCGTTCGCCTCGCTCCCCTACGACCACGCCGACTGGCTCGAGAAGGTCGCAAAGGGCTTCGAGGACGCGCCGGAGAAGGGCGCGCGGTGCGCGAGGTGCTTTCGCTACAATCTCGGCAAGGCGGCGGAATGGGCGGCCGCGCACGGGTTCGACTCGTTCACCACCTCGCTCACGGTCTCGCCGCACAAGCCGAGCGAGATGGTCTTTGCCGCAGGTCGCGAGGCCGCGGAGAAGGGCGGCACGGCCTTTCTTCCCGAGGACTTCAAGAAGCGCGAGGGCTTCAAGCTCTCCGTCGCCCGCGCGAAGGAGCTCGGGCTCTACCGCCAGTCCTATTGCGGCTGCGAGTTTTCGCGTCGCGGAACTCGGCCGTCTGTGGTATAATATCGGGCATGAGAAAAGACCTTGAGAAGCTCAACGCCCTCGGCCGCTCCGTCGCCGCGCCGAAGGACTACGATCCGGCCGTTCTCGACGCGTTCGAAAATCGCCACCCCGGGCGCGACTACTGGGTGACTTTCACCGCGCCCGAGTTCACGACGCTCTGCCCGAAGACCGGCCAGCCCGACTTCGCCACTCTTACGATCCGCTACATCCCCGCGAAGAAGCTCGTCGAGTCGAAGTCGCTGAAGCTCTACCTCTTCGGCTTCCGCAACCACGGCGACTTCCACGAGGATGTCGTGAACGTCGTATACGACGACCTCGTAAAGCTCCTGCGGCCGAAGTACATGGAAGTCTACGGCAAGTTCGCCGCGCGCGGCGGCATCACCATCGATCCGTTCGTGAACGGCGGCGCTGGCGCGAAGTACAAGGCGCTCGCGGCAAAGCGCTTCGAGAGCTGGTCTGGCGTGCGCGGCTGATATGCACTTCTGGGGAATAACCGGCACGAACGGCAAGACCACCACCGCGTGGGTCTTCGCCGAGTTCGTAAATGCGGCCGTTGGTCGGAAATGCGGATACATTACTACCGTCGAGGCGTTTGACGGGGCGCGGCATTTCTACACCGGCTACACGACGCCGCCGCTCGCGCAGCTTAAGGAGATATACGCCGCGATGGAGGCGAACGGCTGCACCGACTGCGTGATGGAGGTCTCCTCGCATGCGATCCACCAGAACCGCGTCGGATTTGGCGAGGTCACCTCCTTTTCCGGCGGCGCGTTCACGAACATTTCGGAAGACCACCTTGACTACCACAAGACGATGGAGGAGTACTTCCGCGTCAAGCTTTCGTTCGCGGAGCAGATCGCGCGGGGGAATCCATCCGGCAGGAAGGCGCCTTTCGCCGTCTGCATCGACGGCGAAGGCGGCGAGAGAATGTACGAGGCATGCCGCGGAATTCCAGGACTGGACGCCTTCCCGGTTACGGCAAAGCCCCCTGCATTCGACTTTTCGGGGCTGCAGCTCGTCGGAGACTACAACAAGTCAAACGTTGCGCTCGCCGCAGCGCTCGCCCTTGTCGCCGGTGTTCCGTACGATGCCATACAGCGCACGATTCCGCTGCTGCGTCCGCGCTGGGGTCGGCTTGAGCTTGTCGAGAACCCGAGCGTCAAGGCGAAGGTCTATGTCGATTTTGCCCACACGCCCGACGGTCTTGAAAAAGTCCTTTCGGCCGCTCGCGGCTTCACGCCTCATGACGGCCGACTCTGGGTCGTCTTCGGCGCAGGCGGCGACCGCGATCCGATGAAGCGCCCTCTCATGGGCGAGGCCTGCGCCAGGCTCGCCGACTCACTCGTCGTCACGAGCGACAACCCCCGGAGCGAAGACCCGGCGACGATCATCGACGCGATCGTCGCAGGCGTCGACCGCGCTGCGGCGCGTCCCCGGCTCGTCCGCATAGAGCCCGACAGACGCGAGGCGATCTTCTTCGCGCTCGCGAACGCCGCCTCGAGCGACGTCGTGATTATCGCGGGCAAGGGGCACGAGACGACGCAGGAGATCAAGGGAGTCAAGCATCCGTTCGATGACCGCGAGGTCGTCAAGTCCTTCTCGCATATGGTATAATCCCAAATATGAACACCGTCGAAAAACTGGCCGGCCTCATTCGCGAGACAAGCTCGTCTCTCCCCGAGGATGTCGAATCTGCGCTCGCGAAGGCAAAGCGCCGCGAACAGGGCGGCTCGTCCGCGTCCGTCGTCCTCGGGACGGTTCTCGACAACGTGCGCCTCGCGCGGAAGCTCGGCTCGCCGCTCTGCCAGGACACCGGGACTCTCGCGTTCTACATCGACGCGTCGCTTCGCCGCAAGGTTTCGCCCGCTGTCGTCAAGAAGGCCGTCGCGCTTGCGACCACGCGCGGGTATCTGCGAAAGAACTGCATCGACTCCGTGACCGGAAAGTCCTACGACGACAACTGCGCGGACGGGGCTCCCGTGATCCACTATGTCGACTGGGTCGAAAAAGGGTGCGTCTGGCTTGTGCTGAAGGGCGGCGGAAGCGAGAACATGTCTCGCCAGTATTCGCTTCCCGACTCCACGCTCGGCGCGGGACGCGACATCGCCGGCGTAAGGAAGTGCATACTCGACGCGGTGGTGAAGGCGCAGGGCTTCGGCTGCGCGCCGGGGATTCTCGGCGTCTGCATCGGCGGCGACCGCGCGACGGCGTATGAAGTCGCGAAGGAGCAGCTTCTCCGTTCGCTCGACGCCTCGGGCGAGTCTTCCGACTCGGTGCTCCGCAGGCTCGAGAAGTCGATCCTCAGGGAATCGAACTCGCTCGGGATAGGCCCGATGGGGCTTGGCGGGAAGACTACGCTGCTCGGCGTCAGGATTGCGTCGCGCCCGCGCGTCCCGGCGAGCTTTTTCGTGACTGTCGCCTACATGTGCTGGGCATGCAGGAGGGGGAGTTTGAAGTTTAAAGTTTGAAGTTTGGAGCTGAAAAACGACGGGAGGTCGGCTGATGAAGAAACTGTCTGCTCGATGGATGTGCGCGCTTGCCGCGGCGCTTGCCGCGGGAGGCCTTTCCGCGGCCTGGGTTGACGCGAACGCCGGAAGCACCGACGAAGGCGCTCCGTCCGGCGGGTCGCGCAACGGCGTTGTTGCCGACGCGATTCCGTTCAGCACGCGAGGGAGCTACTACACCGTGGACTACGTCGGCCCGGACTCGGCGCGGCCCGAGCGTCTTCCCGGCGTGTGGGTCCAGACGATGGCAACCGAGGCGAGCGAGCGTTTCGTCGCGCGGCTTGTCCCCTATGTCGACGGACGCCCCGTCGAGGACGTGAAGTTCGAGTGCCGTCCGTGGTCGGCGCGCATTGTCACTCCTTCGGGCGCGATCGCCATCTGCTTCGCCGATCCGCGCACGCTGCTGCTCCGCGGCGATTCCGCCGCGCTCTCGCTCAAGATCGACTTCCACCTTCCCGCGCCGTACCAGCCGATCTACGAAGTGCCCGTGCGCGGCGGCGGCAAGGCGGTGCTGGCCAACGGCTTCAAGAACGCCGCGAAGTTCCTTCTCGACGTAAGGAGCGGGACGGGCGAGGTCGACTGCGAGTGGGGTGGCCGCAACGCGAAGACGAGCGCGCTTTTCGTCCGTCCGGAGGGAGGCCTTCCGCTCGAGCTCTCGATCAGGGATGTCGCGCCCGAGTGGGACGGTTCGCTGCCGAAGGCCGCCTTCGACGAGTCCGCGAAGGCGCGACGCGCAGAGTTCGAGGGCTTTCTCGCGCGGTTGCCGTCCGTCGCGCCCAAGTACTCCGCCGCGCGCGAACGCGCCGCGCATCTCCTCTGGTCCGCGGCGGTTGCGCCGCGCGGGTACATACGCCGAGAGTCGATTCTCATGTCGAAGCTCTGGATGAACAGCGTCTGGAGCTGGGACCATGCGTTCAACGCGATATGCCTCGCCGATACGGACTTCGACCTCGCCTGGAACCAGCTCATGTGCGTCTTCGACAACCAGGACGCGAGCGGCCAGGTTCCCGACGCAACGAGCGATGGAGCTGTCGTGTTCTCGTTCGTGAAGCCGCCGATCCACGGCTGGGCGCTGCGCCGCATGATGCGCGGCCGCGAGATACCGCGTCCAAAGCTCGAGGAGGCGTACGCCCGCCTTTCGGCCGTGACGCGCTGGTGGTTCGAGCGGCGAGACCGCGACGGGAACGGCCTTGCGGAATACGACCACGGCAACGACTCGGGCTGGGACAACTCGACGGCGTTCCTGATGCTGCCGCCGGTCGAGACGCCGGAGCTGCAGGCCTATCTCGCCGTGCAGATGGACGTGCTCGCCGATGTCGCCGAAAAACTCGGTCGCGCTGACGAGGCGGCTGCCTGGCGCGAACGCGCGAAGGCGCTTGCCGCCAAGACGGAGAAGCTGCTCTTCGACGACAAGGGCCGCCCGCTCGTCAGGCAGGTCGCGACGGGGAAGACCGCCTCGCCGCCGACGCTTCAGACGCGGCTTGCGATGCTGGCCGGCGATCTTTTCTCCGAGAAGGTGCGGCGCGAGCTTTCGCGCGAAGTGCGCGAGGAGGGCTACG
>ONVK01000118.1 GCA_900321255.1 uncultured Lentisphaerota bacterium
GATGGAGCGGATGATGGAGCAGTCCAGACGCGAGATGCAGCAGCACATGCAGCAGATGCATTCCTCCATGGGAATGACAATCAACGGCGAGCGGCAGAAGCCTGTTGAGATAAAGGCGACTGTCCGCACGGAACCGGCGGAGCTCCAGGTCGGCGAGCCGTTTTCCTTCATCCTCGCCCTAGAGTCGCCAAAGTCCGCCTCGATAGGGCAGATACAGATCGCTCCAAGTGAGATGTTCGGACTTACCGTCACGGGAAGACCCGAGAACCTGACAGACGGCATCTCGAAGAATCCGTCAAATGTGGTAAAGCGACTTTCGATACCAGTACGCTATGATGTGCCTTTCAAGGGGAGGCTCTCGTTCAAGGTCTCTGGCATGGTCTCCGGGCGTCAGCGGGCGGGCAACATGTCGTTCTCATTCTCCAACAGCTTCAGCGTCGATGCGGCTCCGATAGACATTGACATCAAGCCGCTTCCGTCGGCTGGGCAGCCCGACGACTTCAGCGGAATAATCTCCGAGGGGCTGGGGCTTTCCGAGCGCCTAGATACCAGGAAAGTTGGAACGAACGACGTCATCAAGATAACGTATCATCTGGAGTGCCGTGGCTATCTCCCGAAGGGCTGGCGGCCCGAGGGCGTTGCCTTCGAGATTGGACGCGGCTCTCGCAATGGCGTTGTTGCCATTGAGTGGTTGCGCTACTTCGTCGCCGACGGCGCGGCGGAAACGCCGCGGCTGTCTGTAATCTACTACGACATCAAGTCGAAGTCGTACAAGAAGGCGGAGACTGGAGGCACGCATGTCGAATACGAATAAGAGGATATTCCTCTCGCCGCCTTTCGTGGGCGCGGCGGAGCGCGCAGCTGCAAAGCGCGCGTTTGATTCTGGGTATGTCGCGCCGTGCGGCCCGCAGGTGGACGAGTTTGAACGTCGGCTCGCGAAGCTCGCGGGGCGCAAGTACGCCGTCGCGGTGTCGAGCGGAACGGCGGCGATCGATCTTCTTATGGCGGAACTTGGCGTTGACGAGACATGGACGGTCATCGCGCCGACGCTAACGTTTATCGCAACGGTGGGTCCCGCGTTTCATCGCGGCGCGAAACTTGTCTTTGTCGACTCTGACGCGACAGGCAATATCGATGTCTCACTTCTCGAAGAGGTCTTAAAGTCTCTCAGGGTCAACCATAAGATACTTGTAATCGGTGTTGACCTCTATGGCAACTGCTGCGACTATGGCGCGATAGCAAAGCTCTGCCGCAAGTTCGGCGCCGTCTTCGTGACCGACGCCGCCGAAGCTGTCGGGGCGAAGCGAGATGGCCGGCCAGCCGGCTCCGCTGGGCTTGCTGGTGTCTACTCCTTCAACGGCAACAAGATTATCACGACCTCGGGGGGTGGCGCGATAGTGACCGATGACCGCGGCCTTGCAGAGCGCGCGAGAAAGCGCGCGCAGCAGTCTCGCGAGAAGTGCGTCTGGTACGAGCACCGAGAAGTCGGGTACAACTACCGCTTGAGCAACATCCTCGCCGCGATAGGGCTCTCCCAGCTCGACCGACTTCCGGCAATCCTCAAGAAGCGCAAGTCGAACTACGACTGGTACGCAAGGAACTTCAAGGGCGATCTTCTATCTCCCACGCCTGGTGCGAACCACTGGCTGACGGTCGCCGTTCTTTCCTCGTGCCGCGAGCGCGACAAGCTCTTGCGCCGCTTCAAGGCGGCCAACATCGAGGCGCGTCCGGTGTGGAAGCCGCTCCATCTCCAGCCCGTCTTCGCCAAGTGCCGTGTCTTTGGCGGCGAGGTCGCCGAGGCGCTTTTTGAGCGTGGAGTGTGCCTACCTAGCGGAACTGGTCTAAAAAGCGGTGATTTTGCGCGGATAGCGGCTTGTATTTCATGACGAGCGCTGATGCCTTTTGCGGCTAAATCGCAATTGGTTGTAGTTTGCCGTTGCGTTGAGCCACAACATTTGGTATCATACGCGCCATGAAACGTTTTATCAGAGCAGTTTTGCCGGCTTTCCTTCTTGCGGTGTCGGTAGGTCAGATTTACGCATTCACCAACTTCTCTACTGAGATCGCTCAATACATAGGCGAGACACAGAAAAATGTACAGTTCGCTTTCTCCTTGGGCATATTCTTCCTAGGCATGGGCGCGGCGTTCTTCGGGAAGATTGTCGAGAAGAACATCCGGCTTTCGACAATCATCGGTACGACGCTCTTCCTTTCGGGCCTTCTCGTGACGGAGGCCGGCATCCACATGAAGTCGCTCGCGATGATCTACCTCGGCTACGGCTTCCTCATCGGCCTCGGCACAGGCGTCATCTACATCTCGCCAGTGAAGACGATGATGCTCTGGTTCCCCGAGCACAAGGCGATTGCGGCGGCTCTGCCAATCATCTCGTTCGGACTCGGCTCGACTCTCTCGACGATTCTCTTCAGCGGCATCCATTGGGGCACGCCGGGGGCGTCCGTCGCCGTGTTCCAGCTCAAGGGTTTCGTCGACTACGGCATCACCAATGTTTTCCACGCCTATGCGATTTTCTATGCGTTCCCGATGGTCACCGCGTGCTTCCTCCTCAAAAAGCCGAAGATTCAGGTGCAGAGCTTCGGGCATGGCATTCCCGCGCTTGAGTTTAGTTACGCCAGACTTCTGGGCGTCCCTTTCCTGTATCGAGGCGACCGCTTCTTCTGGCAGGCGTGGCTCTTCATGTTCCTCAACATTTCCGCGGGGCTCTGCCTCATCCCGCTCGCGAAGCAGATGATGAGCTCGCCCGACGTCTACGGCGACAACGTGAAGCTAATCACGTGGATCGTAGCGCTTTCGGGATTGATGAACGGCGGCGGCAGGTTCCTTTTCGCGTGGTGGTCCGACCGCCTTGCGAAGCGCATCAACATTCTTCTCATCATCCTCGCGATTTCCGCGGGCATCATGCTCGCGAGCTTCTTGCCGATTTTGATCGGCCTTGCGCTGCTTGTCATCAATGCCTGCTATGGCGCGGGCTTCTCTGTTATCCCCGCGATCCTTGCCGACCACTTCGGCATGACGAACATCTCGAAGATTCACGGTGCCGTTCTCTCTGCCTGGGGCTTTGCAGGACTTGCGGGCAACCAGGCGGCTATGGCCGTCTCCAAGGCGTTCGGCGGCTACGGCGAGGGCGGTCACGGATATGTTGCCGTAGTAGCGCTTCTTGTCATCGTTTATTCGCTCAACTTTGTGAACGTGCTGCTGCTCAAGAAGTCGGCCGCCTCGACTTGAGGCCGTTCCAGGTGCCCCCTGAATGGGGGCATTTATGGTATAATGTCCGAACACTTATGAAAGTTCGGGAACTCCATGCGAGAACAGCGCTCATGGCGGGTGTCTTTGCCGCCATGCTCTGGGGTTTCCATGCGATGATCCTGCACCACGCGCCAGATATGTTCCGCGCACCGCAGGAGGATATGTCGTTCGGGTGGTATGTGCCGCTTTTCTCGCTCTATGTCGTCTGGACCGAGAGGCGGAAGATTCTCGACTCGCTCGGGGCTCCTTCGTGGGCCGGGCTCTTGGCGGCGTTGCCGTTTCTCGCGCTCGGCTTTCTCGGCGTGAGGGGAGTCCAGCTCCGTTTCGAGATTGTGGCGTTCGTCGGGCTCTTGATAACCGTTCCATGGGCGTTCTTCGGCAAGGAGACGGCGAAGTCCGTCCTTTTCCCGGCGCTTTTCCTTCTCTTCTGCATTCCGCTCGCTACGTTCCTCGATGTCGTGACTGTCCACTTGCGGCTCCTCGCGAGCTCTACGGCGTTCGCGGTCGCGCGCGGCGTTGGCGCGAACATCGTCCAGCAGGGCACGATGGTCGGCGCGGCGGACGGCTCGTTCGCGATCGACGTCGCGGATCCTTGCAGCGGTCTTCGGTCTCTCTTCGCGCTGATGGCCCTCACCGCCGGCTATGCGTACTTTACGCAGCCGACGTGGCTTCGCCGCGGGATTCTTTTCGCGGCGTCTGTGCCTATCGCCATCCTCGGCAACGTCATGCGCATCCTTACCATAGTGCTCGTCGCGAACTTCGCGTCGTCCGATTTCGCGACTGGCTTCTACCACGACTACTCGGGCTTCGTCGTGTTTGCCGTTGCGATTCTCCTGATGGTGGCGACAGGGATGGTGGCGACAGGCGAACTCGTGACAAGGATATTCGAGAAGGGCGATGACGCGGGAGACCAGAGGGGTCAGACCCCGCTGGCAAAGCCATTGGGGTCTGACCCCATGGTCTCCCAACTCTCAACTTTCAACTCTAAACTAATCCCCGTCCCTGCTCTCGTCGTTCTTCTCGTCGTTCCGATGATGTTCTTCCAGGCGGCGACGCCGGACGTTACGGTCGCAGAGGCGCCAAACGTCCACCTCGCCGACATCCCGGGCTTTTCGTCGGAGGTTCTCGAGCCGTCCGAGGCCGAATTGACGGTTCTCCCGTCCGACACTGTGATCGAAAAGCGCCGCTATGTCGCGGACAGCGGGGACTGGATGGTCGTCTCCCTCGTCGTCGGCGGGAGGTCCAAGAGTTCGATTCACCGCCCGGAGCTTTGTCTCCCCGCGCAGGGGCTTCGCATGGAGCGCCCGCGCACCCGCTCCGTAGCCGGACGCGACTGGCGCTTCATCGACCTTGCGTCAAAGGATTCCCCGACATTCGGCTTTGCCTACACCTTCTTCAACCAGGATGGCTTCAAGACGGCGAGTCACGTCTCGCGCATCTTCCGCGACGTTCTGGACCGCAGCGTCCTCAACCGCATAGACCGCTGGGTCATGGTGACGGTCAACGCTTCTCGGAGCGACGACGCCGGGCTTGCGGCGCTGCTGTCGCGGCTTGATCTCGAAAGGAGCAGTGCGAAATGACGAATCTTCTCGGCAGACTGACGCCTTTTGCGATTGTCTTTTTCGCGGCGCTTGCGCTGACGCTCGTTCTCACGCCGATCGTGCGCGAGATGAACCGCCGCCTCGGAATGGTCGACAAGCCCGATCCGCGACGCATAAACAAGGTTCCGATCCCCCGCGGCGGAGGCGTCGCGCTTTTCCTCGGGCTTTTCGGCTCCTTCATCGTCTACGTCTTCGCCACGGGCAGCCGCTGGGTGGGATCGGGTGTGGGGACGCATCCCGTGCGCGTGACGGCGCTCGCGGGTATATTGTTCCTCATCGGGCTCGCCGACGACAAATGGAGCCTTCCGCCGAAGCTCAAGCTGCTTGGCCAGATCGCCGTCGCGTTCGCTACGTGGTTCTGGGGAGGGCTCGGCTTCAGCACGCTCTGGCCCGCGCTTCCGCCGGCCGTGGACTGTGTCCTTACGGTGTTCTGGATCGTAGGCGCGGTGAACGCGTTCAACCTCATCGACGGGCTCGACGGGCTTGCCTCCGGGATAGCCCTGATCGCCACTCTCGGCATGGCGGGGTCGCTGATGTTTGTCGGCAAGCCAGACCAGACGCTCTTTCATTTCGCCTTCGCGGGAGCTCTCGTCGGATTTCTCCGCTACAACTACAACCCCGCGTCCGTCTTCCTCGGCGATTCCGGCTCGATGCTCATCGGCTTTCTCGTCGCTACGCTTCCGCTTGCGACGCAGACGCCGAACTCGTTCCTCGTCTCGGTCGGCGTTCCGATGCTCGCGATGGGCGTGCCGATATTCGACACGTCACTCGCGATTCTCCGCCGCTCGATTCGCCACCTCATCCTCAGGCACGAAAAGCGCTCGGCGGCCGAAGGCGACAGCGACCGCGTGATGACCGCAGACCACGACCATCTCCATCACCGCATACTCCGCGCGACCGGCCTCAACCAGCGCAGGACGGCGTGGATTCTCTATCTCATGACGCTTGTGGCCGTCCTCATCGGCCTCGGCGGCATGATGCTGAAGTCGCGTTCCGCGGGGCTGTGGCTCGCGGCGTTCGCTGTCGGCTGCGTGGTCATGTTCCGCGACATGGCGCGCGTGGAGCTTTTCGATGCAGGGCGGCTTCTCGCGGCATTCGCGCGCGACAGGGCGACGGCGTCGCGCAGGCGCTGGGCAAAGCTCTCCGTGCCGTTCTACGTCGTCTTCGACGTGCTTGCGCTCGTCGCCTCGTTCTTCGTCATGCTCTACGCCATGCAGCTCCCCGTCACCAAGCTGGAATGCCGCGTGGCGCTTCCGATACGCACCGCCGCCTCGTTTGCGCTGCTGGTCTTCCTCCGCACGTACATGACCGTCTGGTCGCGCGCAATGACGTCGAACTTCGCCCGTCTTCTCGTCGCCTGTGCCGCAGGCGCGATTCTGGGCGGCATCGGTGTGTGCTGTGCGCCGAACATAATCACCGACGACGTGGCGGCCGCGGAAATCGCGGGCGCGACGCTCGTCTACTTCCTTGTGTCGTTTCTTCTGATCGCCTCGGCGCGCCTCGCGCGTCCGCTTGTGAGGGACGTCTTCTACGCGATCGACTGCTCCCGCCTAAAGGGGCGCAAGGACGTCTCGCGCGTGCTCGTGTACGGCGCGGGTCTCAGGTACCGCGCGTACAGGCGAGAGTTCGTCAGAAAGACGACCGCAAACGACCGCATAATCGTCGGGCTTCTCGACGACGACATCCTGCTGCGCGGTCAGTATATCGGCGGAATCAAGGTCTATGGGACGCTTATGGAAGCGCCTGAGATAATCAACAGGGTGAACGCCGATGCGGTCGTGATCGCGTGCGAGATCTCGGATTCCTGGCTCAAGATCGTAAGGCAGACCCTGGAGCCGACCGGCGTCAAGATAACGCATTTCAACTTTACTGAAAAGGAGATATAGTCATGGCATACGACAGGGAAGAAGTTCTCAAGTACCATATCGGCGGGAAGGTGGCGGTTGCGCTCCCGAAACCGCTCAAGACGAAGGATGACCTTTGTCTCGCATATACGCCCGGCGTCGCGCACGCGGTGAAGGCGATCGCGGAGAACAGGGACGCGGCGTGGGACGTCACGGCCAAGCGCAATCTCGTGGCAGTCGTATCGGACGGCACGGCGATTCTCGGGCTCGGAGACCTCGGCGCAGCGGCGTCAGTTCCCGTGATGGAGGGCAAGGCAGTTCTCTTCAAGGCGTTCGCCGACGTCGACGCGTGGCCCGTTCCGCTCGCTCACTGCCGCAAGGACGGCAAGGACACCGGGCCAACCGATCCGCAGCGTGTCATCGACGCAGTGATGGCCCTCGCCCCTCAGTACGGCGGCGTCAATCTCGAGGACATCGCCGCGCCCGCGTGCTTCGAGATCGAGGACAAGCTCGACAAGGCGCTCGACATTCCGGTCTTCCACGACGACCAGTGGGGAACGGCCGTAATCTCGCTCTCCGGCGTGATGAACTACGCCAAGCTCGCCGGCAAGGAGCTTAAGGACCTCAAGATCGTGATGAACGGCGCTGGCGCGGCCGGCATCCGCATCTGCGAGATGTGCAAGGCGGCCGGTGTGGTCGACGTCACGATGTGCGACTCGAAGGGCACGATCCGCAGGGACCGCACCGACCTCAACCCCTACAAGGCGCGGCACGCCGTCGACACGACGGCGAAGACGCTCAAGGAGGCGATTGTCGGCGCAGACGTCTTTATTGGCGTAAGCGCCGCGAACGTGCTCTCCGGAGAGGACGTCGCGAAGATGGGCGAGTTCCCCGCAATCTTCGCGATGGCGAACCCCGATCCAGAGATTGCTCCCGAAGAAGTCGCAAAGGCCCTGAAGGGCAGGAAGTACGTAATGGTGACTGGGAGGAGCGACTACCCGAACCAGATCAACAACGTGCTCGGCTTCCCGTATCTCTTCCGCGGCGCTCTCGACGTCCGCGCGACGACGATAAACACCGAGATGAAGGTCGCCGCCGCGAACGCGCTTGCGATGCTTGCGCGCGAACCCGTCCCGGATGACGTTAAGGCGCTCTATCCCGACGAGACGCTTGAGTTCGGCACCAGCTACATCATCCCGAAGCCCTTCGACCGCCGCCTCAAGGACATCGTTCCCGCCGCAGTTGCCGAGGCCGCGAGGCGCACCGGGGTCGCACGGCTCTGATTTCTGCCGCGGGGGGCATGGTGACGGCGATGCGAGTCTTTGTGCGCGCTGCGGTGGTTGCCGCGGGTATGGCGGTCTTCGCTTCGGCCCGCGCGGCCGAGCCGAAGATCGACGTGCTGGCGGCGCGGGCGGGCAAGGGCGTGCTGGTTCTCCAGACCGGCAGCGACTGGTGCGTCAGCGGCGAGCAGGTCCGCAAGGTGTTCGAAAGCTCCGAGTTCCGCCGCGCCGCAGGGTCGAAATACCTCTTCGCCGTCCACGACGAGATGGAGGAGCCGACGGATGCGGTGAAGGAGTCGAATGCAGCCGTCTCGGACATCCTTGTCAGGACGAAGCGCTTCCCCGCGATAACATGCTATGCCCCTGGTACGCCTCTGCGCGTGTTCGCCCAGTTGGAGAACGTGCCCGGGAATGTGACGGCCGAGAAGCTCGCCGAACTTGTCGCGAAGGTGTCCGCGCGGAAGAACCAGGCCGAGGCGCTCTTCAAGAAGGCGTCGTCGCAGAAGGGCGAGAAGGCCGCAGACCTCTATGGCGCGGCGTTCGACCTGATAGTTCCAATGATGGGGCCTTTTCACAGGGAAGAGGCGACGAAGGGCAAGTGTGCCTGGGCCGCAGAGTGGAAGGCGCTCTGCGATCTCGATGCGAACGACACCTTCGGCTGGGTAAAGCACTTCGAGATCGACGACTACAAGGGCGTCACGATGGTCGAGAAGGTGACGAACGAGAAGAAGGACGGCTCGACGGCGTTCCTCG
>ONVK01000114.1 GCA_900321255.1 uncultured Lentisphaerota bacterium
ACATATGAAAAAGTTGTTGGCAATGACAATGGCTGCTCTCACGGCGACAGCGGCATTTGCGTCTGGTTTCGGGCTTTACGAGCCCACGGCCATCGGCACCTCCTACGGCGGTGCGCTGCTTGGCAAGGGTCTTGACGGCTCCGCCAATACAATCAACCCGGCGACATTGGACGACATCACCAACATCACGCTCCAGGTTGGCTTCGTCACTGAGCACCCGCGCGGCCGCATCAAGATTTCCAGGGACGGCAGAACCTACAAGTGTTCGCCGATGGATCCTGGCTTCTTCGTCCTGCCCCACGTGCAGCTCGTCGCGCCGGCGCTCTGGGGCTTCACGTTCGGCCTCGGCATCACGCCCGACTACGGCCTTGGCACGCGCTACTCCCACGACAGCCTGATGACCTGGAGCTCGAAGCAGACGACGATCGAGGGATTTGTCATCAACCCGAACCTCTCCTACCGCATCACCGACGACTGGTCGATCGGCGCGGGCGCGAGGCTTCTCTTCTTCGACTTCGAGCAGTATTCGTATCCGATGGCGTACCTGAGCGACATCAATCCTCAGTACGGGTACATCCGCAACCACCTGCACGGCAACAACGGCTTCTCTTCCTGCGGCGTGCAGTTCGGCACTCGCTACAAGATCCTCGACAACCTCTCCGTCGGCGCGGTCTACAAGTCCAAGATCGACACGCGCGTGAAGGGCCACTCGAACCTCCGCATGCCTGGCTACGTGCTGGGCGGCGCGGCGGCCGCGAACCTCGACATCCCGCAGTCCATCGCCGCGGGCGTGAACTGGGACATAACCGAAGACTGGCACCTCGGCGCGATGGTCTCCTGGACCGACTGGTCCGAGCTCGACCGCATCGAGTTCAAGCTCCCCCCGTCGCAGGGCGACAAGACGACGAAGCTCCGCTGGAAGGACAGCTGGCGCGTCGGCATCGCCCCGTCCTGGGACTTCGCGGAGGACTGGACGGCCGTCGTCTCCTACGTCTACGACTCGAACGTGTGCTCGTATGACCAGCAGTCCACGATGCTTCCGCCCGGCGACCGCCAGATCTTCAGCGGCGGCGTCAGCTGGCGCATTACCCAGAACCTCCAGATCGACGTCACCTACGGAATCGTCGTCATGGGCGCGAAGGGGATGCATATGAGGGACGGGCTTGGCCGCACCTACCGCATGGAGTGCCGCCACGGCCTCTCGCACGCGGCTGGCTGCTCGCTTACCTACCGCTTCTAACCGGAAGGGGCGAAAGGCGATCTTGGGTTCCAGATTTTTTTAGGATTCGTATCAGCTGGTTACGCACAGCACGGACAAATATGGTATAATACGCGCCGATGACACGAAACATCATCATTCGAATTATCATTGGACTTGACGGGTGCAGATCCGCCGGGTACTCCGTTGCATAGTTCGACGACAGGCCCAAGGCACCCAAGAAAAAGGCGGATCACCGGAAACGGCGGTTCGCCTTTCTGCATAATGGCGACCGAGGGAAACAAAAACGAAAGGCAAAAATGAACGAACTGAAAGAGATAGCGTCGCGCATAAAGGAACTGCGCGAGATAGGCGGCAAGACGACGGCCGACATGGCCCGTCTCACGGAGGTCCCTGAGCGGGACTACATCGCCATCGAGTCCGGGACGATGGACCCGCCGTTTACGTTCCTCCACAAATGCGCTCTTGCGTTCGGCATCGACATCACGGCTCTTCTCGAAGGCCATTCCGCCAAGCTCTCGCATTTCCAGGTGAACCGCGCAGGACAAGGGCCCGTCACGGTCAACGAGCAGGGGATACTCATCCGCAACATGGCGGCGATGTTCAAGGGCCGCCTCGCGACGCCCTACTTCGTCACGTACGAATACGATGAACGCCAGCAGAAGATGCCCATCCACACGACGACGCACGACGGCCAGGAGTTCGACTACGTCGTCTCGGGCTCGATGCGCGTCAAGGTCGGCGACCACGAGGAGACGCTGAACGCCGGCGACTCGATATTCTACAAGTCCTCTACGCCCCACGGCATGATAGCGGTCGGCGGCAAGAAATGCCAGTTCCTCGCGATGATCATGGCAGGCAACACAGAGGAGCAGTCGCTCCCGATGGTCCGCATGCGCCGGCGCAAGCCGAACGAGCCGCTTCTCGCCGAGAAGTTCGTCAAGTGCGAGGAGGACGGCGAAGGCAAGCTCGTCCACATCTCCTACGAACACGACGACGAGTTCAACTTCGCGTTCGACATAGTCGACGAAATCGCGAAGAAGGACCCCAACCGCCTCGCGATGCTCCACGTCTCGGCGCACATGCGCGAGAGGCGCTTCACGTTCAAGGACATGATGGAGCAGTCGAACCGCGTCGCCAACTACATGAAGTCGCTCGGGCTCGGCAAGGGCGACAAGGTGATGCTGATACTGAAGCGCCACTTCCAGTTCTGGCCGACGATGCTTGCGTGCCACAAGCTCGGCGTAGTAGCGATTCCCGCGACGAGCCAGCTCAAGAGCCATGACCTCACGTACCGCTTCCAGGCCGGCGACGTCAAGGCGATCTTCTGCACCGGAGACGGCGACGTCGCGATCGAGGCGGACGCCGCCGAGAAAGAGATCGGCGCGAAGCTCGTCAAGGTGCTTGTCTACGGCAAGCGCGACGGCTGGCACGACTACAACGCCGAGGTCCCCGCCTTCTCCGACGTCTTCGAGCGCACCGCCGATTCGCCGTGCGGCAACGATCCGATGCTCATGTTCTTCACGAGCGGCACGACCGGCTACCCCAAGATGGCGCTCCACAGCTGCAAGTACGCGCTTGGACACTTCGTTACGGCGAAGTACTGGCACTTGGTCGAACGCGACGGCCTCCACTTCACGATTTCCGAGACCGGCTGGGGCAAGGCGCTCTGGGGCAAGTTCTACGGCCAGTGGCTCTGCGAGGGGGCGGTCTTCACCTACGACTTCGAGCGCTTCGACGCCGAGAAGGTGCTGCCGATGTTCGAGAAGTACAACATCACGACGTTCTGCGCGCCGCCCACCATCTACCGCATGCTCATAAAGGAGGACATCTCGAAGTACGACTTCACGTCCGTCCGCCACGCTACGACCGCGGGCGAGGCGCTTAACCCCGAGGTGTGGACGCAGTTCGAGCGCGCGACGGGGCTCGAGATCGCCGAGGGCTTCGGCCAGACCGAGACGACGCTTTCGCTCGCGAACCTCCTCGGAGACGAGCTGGAGCCCGGCTCGATGGGCAAGCCCGTCCCGGACTACGGTGTTGATCTTGTCGACGTGGATGGCAAAAGCGTGCCTCCCGGCGAGAACGGCGAGATCGTCGTCAGGACCGACAGGAAGAACCCGCACCCCGGCATCTTCCTCGGCTACTACAAGGACGAGGAGAAGACGGACGAGGTGTGGCGCGGCGGCTTCTACCACACCGGCGACCTCGCGTGGAAGGACGAAAACGGGTACTACCACTACGTCGGCCGCGCGGACGACGTCATCAAGTCGTCTGGCTACCGCATCGGCCCCGCGGAGATCGAGAACGTCATAATGGAGCTTCCGTTCGTCCTCGAGTGCGGCGTATCCGCCGCGCCTGATCCCGTGCGCGGGCAGGTCGTCAAGGCGTCGATCGTGCTCGTCAAGGGAGTGCACGGCACCGACACGCTCAAGGAGGAAGTGCAGCGGTACGTCAAGGAGCACACCGCCCCCTACAAGTACCCGCGCATAGTCGTCTTCCGCGACGAGCTGCCGAAGACCATCTCCGGCAAGATCCAGCGCAACCTGCTTTAATTATGGTATAATTCTCCCCGATGGACAAGCGGGAGAGCTATGCCGCGGCGAAGCGGCTGATAACGGGCGCAAAGCGCATCCTCGTCTCGGGCCACCTGAGCCCCGACGGGGATTCGCTTGGCTCGATGATCGCGCTCGCGCGGCTTTTGAGAGGCGCGGGGAAGGACGCGTGGGCGACGGCAGACCTCAACGCGCTCGGGAAGCCCGGCTTCCTCGAGGGCGCCGCCGATCTGATCCCGGTGCGGAAGCTGAAGACCGCGCGCCGGCGGCTCGGCGGGCAGTTCGACCTCTTCATCGCCGTGGACTGCAGCTCGTTCAGCCGCATGCCGCCGGAGGTCGAGCCGGTCGCGAGGGGGCTGAAGTGCATCTGCATCGACCACCACGTCACGAACGACGGCTCCTTCGGCGACGTGCAGATCGTCGACCCCGCGGCGTCGAGCGCGGGCGAAATAGTCTGGCGCTTCGCGAAGTGGATGGAGTGGAAGCTCGACCGCGCATCCGCAGAGGCGCTGTGGGTCGCGATGATAACGGATTCGGGCCGCTTCGCCTACGATTCGACGAGCCAGCGCACCCTGCGCGCCGCCGGTGATCTCCTCAAGTACGGCGTGCGCACCGCCTTCATCAACGACATAATATACGGGACCTTCCCGCGCAAGGCGATCGAGCTCAAGCGCATCGCGTGGCGCTCTCTCCACATCTGGAAGAACAGGAGGGTCGCCGAGGTTACGCTGACGCGCGACGACTTCCGCGAGGTGCGCGGCACGAAGGCGGAGGCAGAGGACATAATCGAGATCCCGCGCTCCGTTGCGCGGAACGAGATCGCTCTTTTCTTCTACCAGATCCCCGACCGCACGAAGGAGGTCCGCTGCTCGATAAGAACGCGCGGCGACTGGGACGCGACCGTCCTTGCCGCTAAGTTCGGCGGCGGCGGGCACCGCAAGGCGGCGGGCTGCACGATAAAGGCGTCGATGGGCGCGGCAAAGCGGCAGATGCGCGCGGCCGTGAAGGAACTTCTGAAGAGCGCATGCCGCAAGACAATGCGCATCCCCGCGGGAATCGTATGACGAACAGCGCCAAAGCCATTGTACTTACCGACGGAAAGGCCGGGCACGAAAACCAGTCAAAGGCGTTCGCCCGCGCGCTGGGGCTCGACTTCCAGCTTGTGCCGGTGAAGTTCAAGTCGCCGTTCCACAAGACGCTCAGCTATCTCTTCGACCGTCTTGGCATAAGGACTG
>ONVK01000112.1 GCA_900321255.1 uncultured Lentisphaerota bacterium
GCGGCTGCGCTGGCGGCTGCATCCGCGTCGGCAGCGCTGCAGCTCGTGCCCGCGCCGCGCAAGGCCGTGGAGGGCGAGGGAATCTTCGAATGCAAGGGCGACGTCCGCGCGGTTGTGAAATACGAGACGGACGCCTCGGTCGCGAAGGAGGGCTACCGTCTTTCCGTCACAAAGGACGGCATCAAGGTCGTCTCTTCCGACGAGGCCGGTCGTTTCTACGCGCTTGAGACGCTGAAGCAGCTGGCTTCGAAGGATGGGAAGGACGGCGTCAAGGTTCCGATCGTCGAGATCGAGGATTCGCCGCGCTACAGCTGGCGTGGGGTTCACCTCGACGAATGCCGCCACTTCTTCGGCAAGGAGACGGTGAAGTCGATTCTCGACCTGATGGCGCGCTACAAGCTCAACCGCTTCCACTGGCATCTCACAGAGGACCAGGGCTGGCGTCTTGACGTTCCCGGCTATCCCGAACTCGTGAAGTACGGCGCGGTTCGCCCCGCGAGCCCGCGGCACGGCACCTGGCCGGCCACCGGCTCGAAGGAGGACGCCGACAAGATGAACGGCGTCAAGTATGGGCCGTACTACTACACCGAGGCGGACCTCCGCGAGATCGTCGCCTATGCGGCAGAGCGCCACATCCAGGTAGTTCCGGAGGTCGAGCTTCCCGGCCATGTCTACGCGGCGCTCGCCGCGTACCCGCAGTACGCATGCTTCCCCGAAAACCTCTCCGGGCGCACTCCTCGCCTCGCGTGGGGAATCGAGAAGGACGTCCTCTGCATCGGCAACGACGAGGCGATCAAGTTCATGGAGAACGTGGTCGACTGGGTCTGCAAGGTGTTCCCCGGAGACGTCATCCACATCGGCGGCGACGAGTGCCCGCAGGTTCGCTGGCAGTCGTGCCCCAAGTGTCAGGCGCGCATCAAGGCGGAGGGGCTCGGAGATCACCACGGGCTCCAGCCGTGGATCACGCGGCATTTCGTGAAGTTTCTCGCCGACAGGGGCAAGCGCACGCTTGGCTGGGACGAGTATCTCCTCGGCGACATCCCGAAGAGCGCGATCGGCATGAGCTGGCGCGAGAGCCGCAGCGGGGCGGGGCATGAGCTCGTCTCGGGCGCGGCAGCCGCGGCGCGCGGGCACGATGTCGTCATGACGCCGTGCAGCTACTGCTATCTCGACTACGGCCAGGGTCTGAACGGGGATCCGTTCCAGTATATCGGCGGCAGGGTCACTCTTGAACGGTGCTATTCGTTCGACCCCTGCGCGGGAGTCCCGGAAGACGCGAAGGCGCATATCCTCGGCGGACAGGGGAACAACTGGACCGAGTACACCTGGAACGAGTATGACCTCGCCTGGAAAGTCTGGCCGCGCATGCTCGCGCTTGCCGAGGTGTTCTGGCTTGGAGAGGCCAAGCCCGGCTTCGCGGACTTCAAGGGCCGCGCCGGCGTCGAGAGGGACTGGCTCGTTCGCCATGGCGTCAACTGCGCCCCGCTTGAATAGTTAAGATGGCGCCCCTTTGATGACGCGGGGCTTCGGATATGGTATAATAAGGGCATGAATAAGACATTGCCCGCGTATGCCGCCGTCCTTCTTTCGTCCATAGTCGTCGCCGCGCATGGCGCAGACGCTGACGCCTTTTCCGACACGCCGGACCTCAAGGCCGATGTAATGCGGGTGTACGGCGTGAGATGCGCGAAGAGCGTCGACGACAAGACGGTCAAGGTCGTCATCGGTGCGTCGTGCGGCCCTGCGCGCGCCAAGGCCGAGGCCTACCGCATCGTCAGCGAAGAGGACGAGGCGTATGCCTACGAGAAGTTCGTGCGGCCGACGAAGGTAGTCACCGCCAAGCCGCCGAAGAAGGAATTCGACATCCCGGCCGGGAATCTTCCGAAGGGTGCGATGTCGCAGCTGACCCGCGCCGAAGTCGTTCTCGAGCTGCCGCATCCGCTAAAGAAGGGCGTCAGGTATTCCGTCGTCGCGCAGGGCGAAGGAGGCGGGATGGTCACGGCCGGGCTCTGCGCCGCGTCGTTCACTCACGGCCAGGGGCCTGAGAAAGGCGCGTCCGGCGAAGCTATCGCCGGCCGCATGACAGGCCTCCGTCGTGTCTCGAACGTCGGCGACGGAAAGATCCTCTGCGAGTTCGGTCACGGGTATTCGCCCGACGGCGGCCTCAAGCTCGCTAACTGGAAAGTCGCAGTCAACGGAGAGGGCGTGAAGGTCGCGGCACTCGGCCGCCGTTCGCGCCTCGAATGCTACCAGCCCGTCGGCTGGCCGTTCCCCGGCTTTGTCGAGCACTGCGTGTTCCTCGATCTCGCGCGTCCGCTCGCCAAAGGCGATGTCGTGTCGGTGGAGGTTTCGCCCGCCGTGACAGCAGGCGAACGCTCCGCGTCGTTCACGTTCGACCCCGAGAAGTCGCTTTCGCAGTCCATCAAGGCGAACCAGGTCGGCTATCTTCCCGACGGGCCGAAGATCGCCTACGTCGGGCGCTGGCTCGGCTCGTTCCCCGACTCCGGCGCTGTTTCGGCGGACGTGAAGAGCGGCGAGGGGGTGGTCTACTCGAAGGACGCCTTCTACGCAGAGGCGGGGAAGGGCACGCAGGAAGAGCGCGAGAACGCGCGGCTCGCCGCGGAGGCGGAAGCAGAGAAAGCCGCGGAGGCCGCGAAGGCGGACGCGGCAAACGCTCCGCGCGGCGAATACGATTCCCTCGCCCCCTATGCGCTCAGGTTCCGCAAAATCCCGGCCTTCTCGCTCATCGACTGGCGCACGGGAAAGAAAGTCTACGAAGGGCGGCTTTCGTTCATCCACAACGGACTCGAGATGGACGGCAAGAACAACTACTCCGGCGAGAACGTCTATACGGCCGACTTCACCGCGTTCAAGACGCACGGGCTCTATGTCCTTTCCGTCGAGGGCGTCGGGCGTTCGCTGCCGTTCGAGATTTCGCCCGATGTCTACGAGAAGGCGTTCAGGATGCAGGCGCAGGGCGTCTACGAGCAGCGCTGCGGCATCGCGCTCGATCCGAAGCTGACGGGCGGCTGGCGGCGCATCGCGTGCCACAAGGACGGCGTCATAGCGACGAAGTGCGGCCGCTGGGAGTCGGGCGAGTGGGGCAAGTTCACCGAGAACATGGAGATGGTGCCGAACCCAGCCTGGCCCGCGGCGAAGGCGAAGAAGGACAAGCTGCTCGCCGACCCCGCGCGCACGGAGCTCAAGTTCGCAACGGTAGGCGCAACGACGCGAAAGGACGGCGTCTTCACGACAGGCGATTCCGCCGAGAACGGCGTCGAGGCGCCGTTCGCGTTCGACGCGTCGAAGGGCGCGACGGTGGCGTTCTCCGCCCGGCGCGACGATTCCATCGCCGGCAGCAACTGGACCGGCGATCTCTTCTCGCTCGGGCGCGCCGTCAACATCAACGTCGTCTGGGGCGTCGTTAAGCTCGGCAACGCCTACGGCTCGCGCATAAACGACAAGAAGTGGCACCGCTTCGTCGTCCGCGTAAACCCTGCGGACGAGAAGGGCTCGAGCGTCGTGGAGCTCTGCGTTGACGGCATGTGGCGCACGGGCGAGGGGAAGCTCAAGGTCGAGCGTTCCTTCGCAAAGTCGCCTGTAGACGCGATGCGCTTCGCGCACATCAAGGGCGATGTCGAGGGGCTTTCGCTCGACGGCATCGTCGCGTTCGCGCGGCCGCTTTCGGACGACGAGATAAGCGACCTCGACGGATCGGTTCCCGAGACCCTGCCGCTCACGCTCGACGCCCTCGGCGGGCATCACGACGCTGGCGACTACAATCCTCGCTCGCACATCGACGTCGCGCAGTCGCTTCTCGACGCCTACGAGCTGAAGCCAGGCAACTTCCGGGACGGGCAGCTCGGCGTCCCCGAGCGCGGCAACGGCATTCCCGACATAGTCGACGAGGCGCTGTGGGCGGCGCGCGTCTGGGTCGGGCTTCAGGACGAAGACGGGGGAGTGCGCAACGGCACGGAGTCCCAGGGCGACCCGAACTTCGTCCAGACCGTCGAGCTTGACGACAAGGGCGACTATGCCTGGGCGAAGGACACGAAGGGCTCGTATCTCGCCGCCGGCTTGTTCGCGCAGGTCTCGCGCGTGCTTGCGTCGCTCGGGAGGAAGGACGACGCGTCCGCCTGGCTCGCGCGCGCCCGCCGCGCATACGAATGGGCGGTGAAGAATCCGACAAAGGGCGTGAAGGGCCTTCAGAAGTGGGGCGAATACAATCTCGCGCTACGCGCCTACGCCGCCGCGCAGCTCTACCACACGACATGGGAGAAGAAGTACCACGCCGACTTCCTCGACGCGACGCCCTGGCGCGAGACTCCCGGCACCGAGCTTATGAGCAACGGCTTTTTCGACCTGCGTCTCGCCGCCTACGCCTACGCGCTCATCCCGCGCGAAAAGGCCGACGGCGCCGTTTGGGACGCGGTGCTTGGCGCGATACGCAAGGAGGCCGAGATGTATGAGCGCGGTTCGGAGACGATGGCCTACAAGTTCCTGAAGCATCCTTTCGCGCCGATCACGTGGGGAACGGGCGCCTACGAGAACTATGCCATTCCCGCGGCGTTCCTCTGGGCGCTGACGGGCGAGGAGAAGTGGCGCGACTGGCTTGTGAGGACGTGTGACAACACGCTCGGCGCGAACCCGATGGGGCTTAGCTGGATCACGGGGCTCGGGAGCCGCACCGTGCGCTGCCCGCTACACAACAGCCGATACCGCCCGGCGGGTCTTCCCGTGGACGGCATGCAGGTCGAGGGGCCGAACAAGAACTTCGCGGGCTACTCCTACAAGGACACGGCGTACCCGCGCTGCCAGGAGCGCTTCGCGATCATGCAGCACTACGCCGACGTCCACTTCGCGATCGCGATGGACGAGCCCGTCGTCAACAACATGGCGAACACGATGATGGTCTTCGGGCTCCTCGCGAAGTGACCATTGACGCGCCGTCCGATGTATAGCGGCCGCCTTGGTAGGGGCGCATCTCCGAGGCGCCCGCTTCCCCGCGGCATATGTGTTGCACCGTCAGATGTATAGCGGCGGCGCATCCGCGGTGGTGGTGTTTTGGCTTAGGGCTCGCTAGCTTTGCCGCGGATACGCGGCAAAGCTCCGGCGAAAAAGCCGGTGGCGACATCGATTTCGCGGTCTTTCACATTTTGCCAGTG
>ONVK01000111.1 GCA_900321255.1 uncultured Lentisphaerota bacterium
AGAGGCGCAAGAAGTCCGCGTCCCCTCCCCGAGTCGGAATGGTTGAAGAGCTGCCCCGACGGGCCCATCATCAAATCGGGGAATTCGCCTGAGGCGAGGAATCCCGGTTCGCCTACGAGACCGAAGTCGGTGCCGAACGCGGATCTCAGCGACTCGATCGCATACACCTGGTAGGTCGTCGCGAGGTCCCAGTATCCAACGCCCTCGGGGAACGCGCCAACCGGAGCGTACGCCTCGACCGGCTCGTGCAGGAAGCTGACGGCGTCGCCGATGTGCCGCTGCGCAAGCTCCGGCTCGCGCTCGGCGATCGCGATGGACGCAGCGAGCATTCCGCAAAGGCACACCTGGCTCCAGTTGTTTCCGTTGTGGATCCAGAACGCATTAGGATCGGCCGCCTTGAGCGCCTTGTCGACCATTGCCTTCGCGAGCACGTCGCGCATCTCGGGCGACCAGTCGTCGTAGAGCCAGTCGTAGGCGATCGCGAAATCAAAAGCGAAAAGCGCAGTGTCGATGAAGTGCGGAGGGTTCCAGTCGGGATACGCCGCGACGACGCGCAGCTCGCGTTCCAGCCGGTCGAGGTAGCGGCGGTCGCCCGAAATCTTGTACATCTGCGCGAGGCCGAACGTGCGCGCGGTGCAGTGCTGCGACCAAAGCCGGCGTCCATCGAGCCTGTATTCGACAGGCGGCTCGTCAAGCAACTTGTCGGAAAACACCTTCATGTGGCGGACTGCCGCCGCAAGGAGTTCGTTCGTTGCCGTCGCGCCCTTGATCCGCGCAAACACATCGTCGCCGGCCTTGAGCATGAGGCGGGGATGCGCCTTCCTCCCAAGCGCCATCGGCGTCTGGCGGAGTAGGATTCTTCGCGTGGCGCGCGCGGAAGCGGACCTGCGCGAGGTTTTCGCCGGCGAAACCCGGCTTCACGACGAACTTGAAGTGGTTCAGCCCATCGCCAGACGACTTATCGGTATCGAAGTAGCTTCCCGCCACAAACGGCTCTGGATGGATCGAATAGCGGTCTTCGCCCTTCCGCAAGTACGCGCCGAACCAATGTACGTCAGCCGGCCAGTCCGTCACGAAACCTATCTCTCCGCTTTTCCTCGCCTCGTCAACGGCAAGGGACTGCGAACAGACCACATCAGCGCCGTTCGTGAACGCCGCACCGCCGAGAAAGATCGTGCTGATGGCCGCTAAAAGACTCATTTGCAGATCTCGGTAAGATGCGTGACGGAGAACGCGGCCTTGAACGCCTCGGGAGTCGTCGACTTGTCGGCGGGCTCGAACGTGAAGACGCGCTTCTCACCTGGAACGAGCGTCACCGCGTTGTCGTCGAATTCGCCGCGGATGCCCTTAACGTTCATCCACACCCAGAACGCGGGCTTGTCGGTCGTGAGCGTGACGCTGAAGCCGTTGACCTCTGCCTTGACGTTCGCCTTCGGCAGCTCGCCCTTGTAGTCGGCACGGACGGGGAAGTTTACGGAATCGCCAAACCGGAGTTCGAGAACAGCGTCGTCGCGAGGCGTGATCTTGCCGACCGCCGCAGCATAGTTCGCGCCGACAGCAATGCCAACCTGCTTGGCCTTGTCGTTGCCGACTATGACTTCTTCGTTCTTGCCGTCAAAACCGTGGAACACCGCAACAACCTTGCCTTCGACGCGCTTGTCGGTGTCGTTGACGACCTTGACCATTCCGTCAGGCGAAAGCGTCACGTGCACCGGCTCGAAGAAGCGCTTGGCGAGATACTGGAGCGGCTTCCACTTGCCGCCGTACTCAATCGAGCTCCACGATGCGACAGGCCAGTTGTCGTTCAGCTGCCAGAACAAGGTGCCCATGCAGCGCGGCTGCTCGCCGCGCCACGCGTCGACGGCGGTCTGGATTGCCATCGCCTGCTGGAACTGCGAGAGGAGAAGCTCGGAGGGAACATCCTTCGGCTCTGGGAAATAGCGAGCAAAAGTCTTCCTTATGCGCTCGTTGCCGCCCGGGTTCTTCTGGTGCCACTCGAAGTCAGGGCCACGCGAGAGAATCTGCTCCTTGGAGGCGAAAGTCTCGGCAATTTCCATCGACGGGAACGACTGGAAGCCGAATTCCGAGCAGAAGCGAGGATGGTACTCGTAGTACTTCGCAAACGGCTGGTTCTCGTGCCAGACATCCCAGTTGTGCATGTCGCCCTTCGAGTCTTCCTTCCATCCGTCGCCGAAGTCGCCCGGGCCGCAGCAAGGCGAGGACGGCCAGTAGGTCCGCTGCGGATCGTACTTCGCGACGAGCTCGCCCTGCATCTTCGAGCGCTTGATCCACTCGCCGCGGTAGAAGTCGGGGTCCTTGCGCGACACTTCGTACCATTTGATCGCGCCAAGGCACTCGTTGTCGCCGCACCACATCGCGATGCATGCGTGGTCGCGGAGGCGCCTCAGCTGGTGCTCGAGCTCGGCCTTGATCTCGCCGAGGAACGCATCGTCGCCCGGATACACCGCGCAAGAGCACATCATGTCGTGCCAGATCATGATTCCAAGCTCGTCGCATGTGTCGTAGAACACGTCCTTCTCGTACTGTCCGCCGCCCCAGACGCGGATCATGTTCATGTTCGCGAGGCGCGCGCTTTCAAGAAGATTGCGGTAGCGCTCGGGCGTCTGCTCGTTCTCGTAGGCGGAGCACGGAATCCAGTTCGCGCCCTTCATGAAGAGGCGGCGACCGTTGACGCGGAAGACGAGCGAAAGCTCATCCTTGCCGTTCCGCACGGTCTTCTCGTTCAGCACCTCGACCTTCCTGAGGCCGATCTTCTTGACGACCTTCTCGCCATTCACATCGAACTCGGCGGTGTAGAACTTCTGCTCGCCGGCGCCGTTAGGCCACCAGAGAGGCGGATTGTCGATCTCGAACTTCTTCTCGACCTTCGAGCCGTCGGAGAGCTCCGCCGTAACCGTGAGTGTGCAGTGCGTGAAGCTGTCGTTGAAGTCCTGCGTCGAATAGACGTACTCGACGCGGGGCCCGTCCGTGGCAATCAGCTTGGTCGTGCCGCAGAAGCCGGTGACCTGCACGGCGGGGCCCCAGTCCCAGCCGGCGTGGCACGCCGCCTTGCGCACAAACGCCTGGTTCTTCGCCCACATTATATTGGACATCGGGAACTCGCGGCCTTTCGCGGCACGGCGCTTGTCGGCCTCGTTCTCGGGGCTCCTGAACTTGCCTTCGACCGTGTTCTTGCCTTCCTTCAGGAACGGCTTCACGTCAAAGGTGTAGCGCTGGAAGCGGTCAGTCGTTTCGCCGACCTTCTGTCCGTTCACGAAAACCGTGCAGAAGCAGTCGCAGTCTTCGAGGCGGAGGACTATCTCCTTCTTCGCAAGGAATTCCTTTGAAACCTCGAACTCGCGAGAGATGTTCCAGTCGCTCTTCCCGACCCACTGCATGTCCTTCTCGTTCTGGCCCCAGAACGCGTCCTTCATAAGACCTGCCTTCAGGAGCGCGGTATGCACGCCTCCCGGAACGGCTATGGGGCAGGAGACCTTTGCGTCGTCTGCCTTGACGAGTTTCCATGTTCCGGCGAGATCGAGCTCGGCGGAGAGAGCGACGGACGAAACGACCGCCGCAATAAAAGAGAATAGTATGCGTTTCATGGGAGATATTATCTCATTTCCTCCCGCAAAACGCAATCACCAATGGCAAATTTGCCATTCGGCCAGATTGCCTTGCGTCAGGAATCTTCGCGTCCCCTGGCGGCGGCGCGGACGGCAAAGACGACGAGGATAATCGCGAGCGTCAAGAGGAAGCCCGTTGCGCCGCCCTTCACCCAGTCGGTCCTCTCGCCGGCGAAGCTCTTCCAGAGAAGAGTGCCGAGCGCGATGGACGAGACGCCCATCATGAAGACCATCGGCACCGCCGTCATCCAGCAGGGCTTCCTGTTCTTCACGAACCAAAGCGTCGCCGCAAGGAGCGTGAGCGCCGCGAGAAGCTGGTTCGCCGAGGCGAAGATCGTCCAGAGCTGCTTCGAGGTCTCGGTCGCGCCGAGGAGAAGCCCCGCCGCGAGAAGGACGACGATCAGCGTCCCGAAATACATGTTGTACGCAACGCCCTTCGCCTTGCTCTTCCCGGGAATCGAGCTGACGAGCTCCTGCCAGCTGAAGCGCGCGAGGCGCGTGCCGGCGTCAACCGTCGTCATCAGGAACGCGGAGACGGAGAGGAGCATGAACGACTCGGCGATGCGCTTCCCGGTCTCGGCCGAGAGCCCTATCGAAGTGAAGAACTTGACGCAGAAGCCCGCAATCGTGGAGGCGAACATCTGGACGGGCTCCATGCCCTGTATCGCGGTAACGTAGTCCTTCTGTGTCGCGTACGTTCCCGCGACGCCGATGAGCGCGATCGTCGCGAGGACGCCTTCGAGGAGCATGCCGCCGTAGGCGATCGGGCGGATGCCGCGCTCGTTGTCGAGCTGCTTCGCGCTCGTGCCGGACGCGACAAGCGCATGGAAGCCCGAGCACGCGCCGCAGGCGACGGTGACGAAGAGGAACGGGAAGAGGAGATCGGTCGCGCCGCTTCTGCCGACGGCGGAAAATCCCGCGAACGCGTCGGTCGTAAGCATCGGGTGCGCGACGAAGACGCCGATGAACCCAAGCGCCATCATCGCGTAGAGGAGATAGGCGTTCAGGTAGTCGCGCGGCTGGAGGAGAATCCACACGGGGCAAGTCGACGCAAAGAAGCAGTAGACGAGGAGGACGATCGTCCAGATCATGCGCACCGACTCGGGCGCAAAGCCCCACTTGGTGAGGTCGAGCGGATAGAGGTTGCCGATCCACACGAAGGCGAACATGAGCGGCACGAAGAAGAGCGAAGTCCAGAGGACAGACATCTTCCACTTGTTGACGCAGAGTCCGAAGAGAATCGCCTCGCCGATGAAGAGAAGCGAGGCCGTCGCAATCGCGGGGTCCGCGACGAACGTGCCGGCGATCTGACGCGTGAACTCCGAAACGACGAGGACGAGCGCCGACCAGCTGAAGAGCAGGAACAGCATCTTGCCGGGCCTGCCGAGAATCGTCCCGATGACGGAGCCGATCGACTCGCCGCCGTGCCTCACGGAGAGGAAGAGCGAGATCATATCGTGCGCCGCGCCTATGAAGATGCAGCCGAGGACAATCCACAACACGACCGAGGCCCAGCCGAACTCCGCGGCAAGGACAGGGCCGACGATCGGCCCTGCGCCCGCGATGGCGGCGAAGTGGTGGCCGAAGAGAACCGTCGGGTGGGCGGGAATGAAGTCGACGCCGTCCCTCTTCGTATGGGCGGGAGTCGGGATCGACGGGTCGACCCCGAGCTTGCGCTCTATTATCTTCGCGTAGATGAAGTACCCTGCGAGAAACGCAGCCGACGCGATGAGAAGAAGTACGGCGCCGTTCATGTCATAGCCCCTTTGTTGCGAATGCGTAGGCGTTGCGGAACATCTTCATCCAAGGGCCCGCCACCTTGAACGAACCGTCGTTGTAGCTAAGCTGGCACGCGCGGAAGGCGCGCTCGGGGTGCGGCATCATGATCGTCGCGCGGCCGTCGGCGCTCGTGAACGCCGTCTGCCCGCCGTAGGAGCCGTTCGGGTTGTACGGATAGCGCATCGTCGCCTGGCCGCGGCCGTCGACGAAGTGGGCGGCGCAGATCGACGGCGTGAAGCCGTCTGTCCACACGCGTCCCTCGCCGTGGGCGACGGGAATCGGAAGACGCGAACCTGCCATCCCGCGGAAGAAGATCGAAGGCGACGGCTCTATCTCGATCGTGGCGAGACGCGCCTCGAACTGCTCGGAGACGTTCTTGACGAACCTCGGCCACCCTTCCGCCCCTGGGATCAGGTCCTTGAGCTGCGAAAGCATCTGGCAGCCGTTGCACACGCCAAGCGAGAAAGTGTCGGGACGGTGGAAGAACGTCTTGAACATCTCGCGAAGACGATCGTTGTAGAGGATCGAACGCGCCCACCCGGAACCCGCGCCGAGAACATCCGCTCATGTGGACGTCGACGCAGTCGAAACCGGCGAGCGCAAACGCCGCCGCCATCTCGATGTGGCCGTTGACGCCCTGCTCGCGAAGTATCGCCATCTTTGGGGCAAGACCTTTTTGACTGCAGGTGTCTTCTGACCCTTTATCAGGATCGAAGGTGAGCTTGTAGGTAAGCCCGGGATCTGCTTCGTCGAGTCCGTTGTCGTATTCCTCGCGGGCCGACACGGGATTGTCACGAAGCGCCTGCATCCTGTACGTCGTCTCGCTCCACGCGCGACGGATGAGCGTCAAGTCGGTCTTGAGCGCAAGACGCTCGCCGACATACACTTCGAAATCGCGGGAGTTGTGGGTGACGACGCCGGAAACCGCCGCAGGAACGCGGGCCGCCTTGAACACGGCGAGAACATCTGCTACGTTCTTTTCGGCAACCTGCAAGATCGCGCCGGGCTGCTCGTTAAAAAGCTGTTCAAGCGCATCGCCGCCTGGGAGCTTCGCGATGATGCCGCGGCCGCCGGTGATCGCCATTTCCGCGAGCGTAACCGCAAGGCCGCCGTCAGAGCGGTCGTGGTAGGCAAGCGCCTTCTTCGCCTTGACAATCTTCTGCATCGCGTTGAAGAAACGCTTGAGGAGAACAGGGTCGGCATCGGCGTGGGTGTTGCCAAGCTGTCCGTAGACCTGTGCGAGCGCAGTTGCGCCAAGAGGATAGTCGCCCTTCGAAAGATCGACGTAGACAAGGAACGTCGACTGCCCTTCGGGATCGGGCTTGAGATCGGGCGTAAGCGTGAGGCGCACGTCCTTCACCGGCGCGAAGGAG
>ONVK01000115.1 GCA_900321255.1 uncultured Lentisphaerota bacterium
AAGGCGCGCCACGCGATGTCGATCGTCGCCGCGCTTCTCCTTGAGCGCTTCGGCGCAGGCGCTCTCCCGATGGCCGTCGTCTCGATGGACAACTGCTCGCACAACGGCGAGAAGCTCATGTCCGCAGTCCTCGAAGTCGCCGAGGCGTGGGTCAAGAACGGCTTTGCGCCAGCCGCGTTTCTCGACTACCTCAAGGACGAGTCGAAGATCTCGTTCCCATGGTCGATGATCGACAAGATCACGCCGCGCCCGCACCCGATGGTCGAGAAGTCCCTCTCCGACGCCGGCATCGAGGGGATGGCGCCGATCGTGACGGACAAGAAGACGTTCATCGCGGCGTTCGTCAACGCCGAAAAGCCCCAGTATCTCGTCGTCGAAGACAAGTTCCCGAACGGCCGCCCGCCGCTCGAGAAGGCGGGCGTCTACTTCTGCGACCGCGACACCGTGAACATGTGCGAGAAGATGAAGGTGACGACGTGCCTCAATCCGCTCCACACGGCGATGTCGATGTACGGGTGCCTGCTCGGGTACACGCTCATCTGCGAGGAGATGAAGGACGCCGACATCGTGAAGCTCGTGAAGCGCCTTGGCTATGTCGAGGGGCTGCCCGTAGTCGTCGACCCGAAGATCCTCTCGCCGAAGGCGTTCATCGACGAAGTTGTGAACGAGCGTCTGCCCAATCCCTTCATGCCCGACGACCCAAGGCGCATCGCGACCGACACTTCGCAGAAGGTCGGCATCCGCTTCGGCGAGACGATCAAGAGCTACATCCGCGAAGGACGCGACCTCGGCTCGCTCGTCGCGATTCCGCTCGCGCTCGCAGGGTGGCTCAGGTATCTCAACGGCACGTTCGACGACGGCACGCCGCTCGAGGTCTCGCCCGATCCGCTTAAGGACGAGCTCATGGCTAAGGTGAAGGAGGGGAAGATCCGCGAAATCCTCTCGAACCCGACGATTTTCGGCCTCGACCTCACGACGACTCCGCTCGCCGACAGAATCGAGGGCTACTATGCGCGGCTCCTGTCCGGGCCAGGCTCGGCGCGCAGGCTTCTTCAGGAAGAGCTCGCGTGAGAAGAACCGAGTCCTTTGACGCGCGGCGGAAGGCAGTCGACGCAGTTGCCGACTTTCTCGCCGCGCGGGCGAGGCCTGACGCAGCTGGCGTAAAGTCGCTTGCGCATCTCCTCGTCGTCGTGCCGACGGCCGAGAGCGGCCGCCGCCTTCGCCACGCGCTTGCGCGGCGTTTCCCGACGGGACTCGTTCCTCCGCTCGTCAGGACTCCCGCGCACCTCGTTGACCTTTCCGCTCCAGACATCGCGGGACGCGCCGACGAACTGCTTGCGTTCCGCGAGGCCCGCGGCGGGAAGGGCGGCTTTGACGTCGCCGCCGAACTTGCAGACATCCGCCGCATCCTCGGCGCGAACGCGCTTTCCTTTTCGGATGTTGCCGAGAAGGTCGGCTCGATACTCACGGGCGATCTTGCAGACGTCGAGATCGAGCGCTGGCAGAAACTCGCGGAGCTGGAGTCGCGGTATTTCGCCGCTCTTCAGTTGCGCGGGAAGCGCGATCGCATTGCGGCTCTCAAGGACGAGCTCGCAAAGCCGGTCGCGTTCCCGGGTATCGAGGAAGCCGTAGTCGCATGCGTTCTCGATCCGCTTCCGGTGATGAACCTCGTCCTCGAAAAATCCGGCCTTCCCGTGACGGAACTCGTGCCCGACGTCTCGTCTGCCCCAGAGCTCAGGATGTCCCAGATCTCCGTATCGGGAACCGCTGCGAGCGAAGCCGCGAAAATCGCGTCGCTCTTTGCGTCAGTAAAGCCGGACGAGGCGCTTCCCGCGCTTTGCCTCGCAGATCCCGAGACTTTTCCCGAGATACAGGGCGCGCTCCGCGCAAAGGGGCTGAAGGTGCACAATCCTTCTGCGATGGCGCTTTCCACCTCTTCGCTCGGACACCTCGCCCATCAGCTTGCCGCGCTTGCGCGAACGTCCTCTTATTCCGTCTTCTCCGCGTTTGTGCGCGGCGGCGATGTCAGGCGCTGGCTCAAGGCGGAACTGAAGATCGACGATGCGAAGCTCACCGCGGCTCTCGTCAACCTCGACAACCGCCAGCAGCAGCTCATCCCCGCGAAGGTCGACGACATTGCGCCGAAGACGGAGCATACGCTGCGCGCGGTTTTCGAGCTTGTGAAGGTGCAGCTCAGAAAGCGCGGCCTTCGGCAGATTCTCGCCTCGATTTTTTCGACGCTCGCCCTCGACGAACGCGACGAGCGCTCCCGCGAGTTCGCGGCGGCAGCGGAGGCGGTGAACGACCTTGTCGACGAATGTTTTGCGGCGGATGTGCCGCGCGACCTTGCGCTCGAGCTTTTCGAGCGGCGTCTTGGCGAGACGACATACGCGCTCGAGCCCGACGAGGGCGATACTATCCTGACCGACGGCTGGCTGGAGCTTCCGTTCCTCGACGCCGACGAAGTCGCTATTTCCGGCTTTGCC
Organism: uncultured Lentisphaerota bacterium; assembly: GCA_900321255.1. Lineage (GTDB taxonomy): Bacteria > Verrucomicrobiota > Kiritimatiellia > RFP12 > UBA1067 > UBA1067. Next base: position 2,487 of record ONVK01000115.1, read on the forward strand.
GAGGGGAAGGTGCCGGAATCTGTCGTAGGCCATGCCTTTCTTCCCGACTCGCTCCGCCGCGGGCTCGGGCTTGTGGACAATACGGCGCGGACGGCGCGCGACAAGACGATTCTCGCGATGACGCTTGCCTGCCGCGAGACGGCAGCGGTGACGGTGCATTTCCATTCCGTCGACGGGAAGGGCGATGTGATGAAGCCCTCGCGTCTTCTCTTCGACTGCAAGGACGATGAAGAACTCGTTCGCCGCGTGATTGCGCTATATGCTACTCGCGCCGGAACAGGCGAGACGCCGCCTGCCGACCTTCCCGACCGGTGGAAGATAAAGTTGCCTGTGCCGCCGGAGTACGCCGAGCTTCGCAAGACTTCTCCGTCGAGTCTCGACCTCTACATGCACTGCCCCTTTGCCTACCTTCTCCGCAAGACCTTCAACGAGAGCGAGGACTACCGCGCCGAGGAGCTTGACGCGTCGGAGTTCGGCAATCTCGCGCACGACGCGCTCGAGGCATGGGGGCAGGGCGAGCTAAAGGACTCGACCGACGCCGATGCAATCGCCGCGGCGCTTGAGGAGAAGGTCGACTCGATTCTCGTGGAGCGCTTTGGGCTCGAGATCCCGGCGATAGTCGCGCTCCAGGGCGAGAGCGTGAAGCGGCGGCTTCGCCGCTTTGCCGCGCTCCAGGCCGCGCGCGCGGCGGACGGCTGGCACGTCATGGCGACGGAGCGCAAGATGAAGGTCTCCTACGGCCACACGCTCGTCGCGGGACGCTGCGACCGCATCGACTTCAACGAGCGCACGGGCGAGTGGTGCGTCATCGACTACAAGACGTGGGACAGCGCGGCGCGCGCCGCCGCGTTCGAGACGAAGAAGGACGGTACCCGCGTCTGGAAGAGCCTGCAGCTTCCGCTCTACTGCGCGATGCTCGACGCGGATCCCGACTTTCCCGAAGCGAGGCGCGAGCGCATCACGGCCTCGTACTGCATTCTCGCCAAGGCAGCCGCGGACACCTGCTATTCCGAGTCGTTCTCGGGCGCGGACGTTCCCGACGCGGAAGCGAAGGTGAAGGAGCTTGTCGACGGCATTGAGCGCGGCGTCTTCTGGCCTGCGGCGGACACGTCCGAATGGCGGTGGGATTTCGCCGACTGGATCTTCAACTCCCCCGAGGAAAGCGTCGACCCCGCATGGATAGCCGACCAGCTCCGCCGCACTGCGCCGCGCGAAAACCGTCCATAGTGTGAAAATGGAAAGCGTCAAGTCCAGGGCAATTTTGGGTGAGGCGTCGGTTGCGGATGTCATCGACGAGCTGGGGCGCGGGAGTCGCGTTCTGCTGCTCCTGCGCCACTCGGAGCGGCCGAAGATCGGTTATGAGGACAAGACCTTCGGCGCGTCGCTCCCGCTGACGGACAACGGGCGGCGTCTGTGCGTCGAGTTCGGGCGGATGCTGGCGGGTGCGACGCCGAGCGTCGAGTTCAGGGCGAGCCCGCTTCTTCGGACGGTCATGACGGCCGAACTCGTCGCCGAGGGCATGGGGTTCGCGGGTGCGGAAGTCGTCCGTGATGCGCTCGTAGGCAATGGATCCGCATACGTCGCGTCAGAGCTCGAGGTCTGGCGGCTTTTCCGCGACGGGTCGTTTTTCAGGAGGATGGTCGAGTACATGCAAGCCGGCGAGCAGCGCGGGTTCAATCCGCTCGCGCCGGCGACCGACGCCTTCGAGGAGCATGCGCTCTCGGTCTTTTCGGCTCAGCTCGGCGTCTTTGCGACGCACGACGTCTATGTGGCGGCCTTTCTCCACGCGCGCGGCGTCAAGACCGACTTCAATCCCGACAACTGGCCGCGTTTCCTCGACTCCGCGGCGATTGTGCTGCGCCCTGGCGGCGAGCGCAGATATATGTTCGTCCGCGCCGGGCTTTCGCCTCTCGCCTGCGGAGTGTGAATAAAGCAGGCGCGCTAAAGGGATCCCGGATTTCCGCAAGTCAAAGCCGCGGCAAAGTCGTCGCGCCGCATTGGTAGGGGCGCATCTCCGAGGCGCCCGCTCCCGCGGCAAATCCGCCGCGTCAGAATTGGCCTTGCCGCCACTGACCTTATTCGACCCTGTTTTGTGCTGGGCTGGTTTGCCTTTCCATGTGCGGCTTTGTTTCGGGCAACCGTGCTCGCCTTTCTGGGCGGGCGGCTTCTCCGTCCACGCGGCCGCTTGGCGTATACATATACGCCGTCGGGCCGCGGTCCTGTCGAATCCGCCGCGCCCAGAAAGGTTCCGCTCGGCTTCGGCCCGAAATAAAGCCGCGCTTGGCACCCTCGGGAGTTCGGCGCGGTGCTCGGGGCCTCGGCCTCTCTCCCGCTCCCTGCGCCGCCGCTCCCGTCGCCTTCGCGGCGATACGCGCCGCAATGCTTCGTCGGCGGAATACCGCCTCCTCGCCTTGCGCCGTGTCTCACCGCGCATCCGACGAACCGCGTCGCCGCATGTCGCTCAGTTCGGCACTCGCCCCCTCGTCCCTTGCCTCACCTTCCATAAGGCGCGTTTT
>ONVK01000108.1 GCA_900321255.1 uncultured Lentisphaerota bacterium
GCATGCCATCATAAACGCCACCAAGAACCAACCCAGCAGCAAGCCCCCCAACAACACCTGCAACAGCGCCCTCAACCATCGACGCCTGAAGAGCGAAACGAAAATGGCCGCAAGCAATGTCACACACGCGGCAATCCACGCAAGAAACAAGGAAACAGACAGGACATTCCATGCAATGTTACCGCGCACCCCGAGATAGCCGTCGGCGACTATAGCGCCAAGAAGCACTGCCGAAACGGAAGCCAAGGCCACCAGAGCGCCATACCATGTGTCAAACAAAAACTTCTTCACCACATTTCCTCCTCTATTGGGGAACCAACAGGGTCTGCAACTGTAAATTTCATGCGGGCGGCGAACCATTCTGTCAGCGCCAAAGCCAATGCCAGTATTCAATCGAGAACACTTTGTCCTCACCAGGTGCCAGGACAAACTCCCATGTCCCTGTCGTGGACCTTCGCGTCCGTCGCGTCCACCAATTCGCCGGAAACAGTCTTCTTCACACGCACTGTCGCCGGTTCGCCGCGGTGGTTCCTTATGCTGAACGAGCCCTTGACGCCCTCCTTGCGCCAATCGCGTCCGCCCCAGCGCTTCACACCGTCCATCCCTGACAGGCTTTCGGTATACTTGACCGACACCGTGAGCGCTTTGGTGATCTTGACGGACGCCTCGTCGCCGGGATTCGTCCAGCCGATCTTCGACTGGCCCAGGACGCGTCCGCCCTCGGCTATCTCGACCGGCGCGGTGGTCATCGGGAATCCGAACGGATTGGCGAACACGACGGCGTCCCACGCCGTCCGGCGCTCCTCTTCGGTGCCGTCGCGCAGATTCCCGCGCTCGTCGCGGTCGTCCGACAGGTTCCACTCCACGATGCGCCGGAGCGCCACTTCCTTGCGTCCCAGCTGGAGCATGCGCCGGTCGCCCCTGGCCAGCGTCATCCGGCCGACGCCGCGGTAGTGGATGTCCGTGCCGGCGCCCGCAGACTCCGCCGCGCCTGCCGAGAAGGAGTCCGCCCCGCCGGAAGGCGTGAAGCTGTTGAGCATGACGCTCTGCGACATCACCCCGCCGCGATTGCGCCCGCCCCTGCGGAACCACCCCCAGTACGTATCGTCCTCCGCCGCGCGTATGGCGGAGCTGTACGCGCCGAAGTCCACGCCGCCGCCAAGGAGGGACGGCACGTCTGCGTAGAGAAGATTCGGGAATCCCGATATGAGGGAGACCTCCGCATCCTTCCAGTCAGCAATGTCGTTGTACACCTCTGCCGTCATTGACACCGTGCCCTTGCCGTCGGCGAGATCGACCCGATACGACGGCGTCCAGCAGGCGCCGGTCGCGATGTACTGGACGTCGAAGGGCGCCTTCGCGCCGTCGAAGCGCCAAACGGGCATCGCGCGCGCAATGCCGCGCGAATCGCCGTCGTCAGACCGGACGCTCACAACGGCTGACTCAGGCACCGAGACTATGGATCCGCTCTCCAGCCTGACGTTGAGCGACTTCGCGGGCTTGGGCTTGGGCGGCTCGTAGTAGTACGATGCATAGCCATAGTACATGTTCCGGCGTCCAATCGGCTCGGCTGCGCGCTCAGACTCGTCCTTCACGGCCGTCCCGCGCACGGTGCAGATGCGGCTGGACTCGCCCGCCGTTCCGGCCAGGACCTTCATAGACCCGGTCTTGGCGGCGGCGTCGAGTATCTGGTCCATGCCGACGCCGCATCGGAACGCGACTTCGATCTTCCGGCCGTCATATGCGCCGGTCCATCCTTCCGCAAAGCCGGCGTCGACGTTTTCGCGGAGCACGTCGGCCTTCGTGGACGACACCGACACGCCACCGCCGGACACGAGCCAGAACGAACCGTACGCCGGGCGCGCATTCGCGTCGACAAACGACACGCCGTCCTCGCCTGGCGTGATGCGCCGCGTCACGACGGCCATCCCGTTCTTGTACAGCCCGACCGATACGATCGGAGCAGGGTCAAGCGGCACGGCAGCAGCCGACACCTCGGCTGCCGCAACCGCAACTGCGGCCAACGCGGCCAACGCATCATTCATTCTCATTATCCGCTCTCCTTTAATTCGCGATTTGACTGATTCATGCAAACCACTCATACAGACATTATAGCATTTCCGCTTTTCAAGGCGCAACGGCATTTCCTCTTTGGAGGTTCCCCAATTTTGTCGTATCGGCTTCACGCGCCTCTTTGTCCATTCGACATTTCAAATCGCCGATTCGATCGTTCCAGTCAAGATAGAACCGCTCGACTAGATTGGAAGTGTTTGGGGCATTCTTGTTGTCAAGATTGAGCAGGATGCAGGCGTTGTCGAGGAAGTTCGTGACATAATCCCTGCGCAGCGTCTCATCGCCAATCTTGTCTATCGTTCCGTACTGGTCAAGAAGCCATGTGACGTTCCACCGAATATGCATGCTTTGATTGCTCTTCCACATTTCCGCGTTCAAGTCTCGAACAAACCAGGCGACAGACGCAGTGGCGGCACAACACGGACTCGTCAAGCGTTATGTCGAGTCCGAGCGAGCGCAGTTTGGCGCACCCATCGCGAAGCCCTTCAACCGTTGAACGTGGCTCAGTGTAGGACTTCGGATAATGCGTCGCGCCGCCGCATTTCCTGCACACATGCGTATAGTCCTCGAGCTTTGGCGGCGCAAGCTTTCCCTCTGCACCCCAAACCGCCATCAGCGCAAGTGCGGCAAACACGATCAATCGAGCATTCATTTTGTTTCGTTCCATCCTGTCCTCATTTGTCTCTACAACAACTGAACACTCCTTCCGCAGTCATGGCGGCGGGATAACGGCAAGACTCCGAGCCGCCATCCTCATCTATGTCTATATCCAGAAATGGCTCGTCTCCGCAGAAGACGCGGGCTTTCCCGTCGGAGAAATCCAGTCGCCCACCACGTCGCCAAGGCCATACTTCGTGATCGACATAATAGAACTGCCATTCGCCCTTGGTGTTGCGAACGAACAACTCGACACTGTAAGGCTCTCCGGTGCAGACTTGAAACAAGACATATTCGCGTCCGTCTGGCGTCTTGCCATGATCGAGTATGCACTCATGCCGCGCGCTGAACTGGTCTGAAACGAACCTCACAAGCCCACACGACAACAAAAGCCATGCCGCGCCCGCCACAATGAACCAACGATTCTTCTTTCTTATTCCCGCCCCAACGAGCAAGAAAGGAAGCATGAAAAGCAAAGAGCAAATAGCGACCAACACAAGCACACGCAACAGTATTTCTCCCGTTAATACATTCACTTTATCGCGCCTTTCTTAATCCTGTCAATCTTGTTAATCCTGTCTAAAACTCCTAGCCCATCTTCATTTCAACTCCATTTCATTTGATCTTCTTGAGGACAAAATCACTCGTCCTGCTTGACCGCGATGGGCTGAGCGGCGCGCTGATCGCCTTGCTTTGCATCGTCAATTCGGTCATCCCAGTCGAAATAGTAGCGCTCGACCAGATTTGAAGTGTTGGGAGCCGTTTTGCTGTCCAGATTGAGCAAGGTGCAGGCATTGTAAATGAAGTTCGTGACATAATCCCTGCGCAGATTCTCGTCGCCCATTTTGTCAACCCGTCCGTACTGGTCGGAAAGCCACGTGACGTTCCAACGAATATGCATGCTTTGATTGCTCTTCCACATTTCCGCGTTCAAGTCTCGAACAAACCAGGCGACAGACGCAGTGCAAGCCGACAGGATCAGCGCCCAAACCAGCGATTTCCACCGTGCGCGAGCAAGCATGGCCACCGATAGCGGAATCAAGGTAAGAACCGCAACAATAGCTCCAATAAAAACCATAAACCGGAACATGTCACACCCCCCTTGGTCAATCAGCTGCGTCCTGCTTTGCCGGCTCCACGACGGCATCCTTGAGCATCAATGTACTGCCGCAGTAGGACATTTGGATTGTGCCGGATAGCCGTAGGTTCTTGTCGTTCCGATTAAACGGAAGATCCGCTTCTCTCATGACTCCCTTCAGTCGCGCGGAAATGCGCAGAATCGGCATCTCGCGCGAACCAGGGATGTTACGCCTTGGATATGAGGCACACAACTCCAACCATTCGATCTCGCCGCCGGAAACCGGAATGCAATAGCTCCAGGAACCAATCTGATTGCCGTCCAGCGGCAAGGTCACACGAACTCCGTCAAGCCGCCGACCGAGCTCCTGTACTTGCTCGTCGGTCAGCGCGACGGAACGAGATGCCACGAGCTTCACTATGTCGTCGCCAGTAACCGTCTTGCGGTTGAACTTCGGAAGCGGCTCGGACTTGTCCAACTGCTTAAACTCCACATCCTCGAACGCCGAGAAGTCCGGCTGATACGGCGCCCGGTGGAAGACAACGGTTCCCGTGAAGTCGACGAGCCGCGCATTGTCCGAAAGCGGCCTCGCCTTTTCGCTGGGCATGAAGGCGTAGAACTCGAATTTCCCTCCGTCCTTGCCCGCGGCACGAAGCTCGACTCTCGACACCGAAAGGTCGAGATCAATCCGCACCGACTGCGGCCACGACGGATTCTTGTTCTTGTCTGCCGGCGTGGAGACATCCTGGACGACAACCTCCGGAAAGGTGAGTCTCCTTCCGTTCAGCCGTTCGAGAACGGTGTCCACCTTCGCTTTCGCGCCCCTGTCCGTGAACTTGGACACGAGCGACACAAGCTCCTCGCCCGTGATCGAGTGGGGATCGAAGTCAGGTAGCTTATCGTTCCTCCACGGCACATCGAACTCAACGTTCTTGAGCATGAGCACCGAATGGAACCCGCAGCGCCGAAGATTACCGTCAGCCTGCTTGGACACCGAGCCATTAAGACGACTCAGCTTGGCGCCATAATTACAAGATGCAGCCCAGAGGTTCCACGGCAGTTCCGCAAGCGCCTTCCGCGGCATCACGGCCCCGGCGACAATGGCCTGGCTCCATCTCTTGCCAAACGGAATGCGGAAGCGAAGCCCAACCGTGTCGTCGTCGATGGTCGCGACCCCTGTCACCAGCGCGTTCGTGAACGACAGCTCCCGCCCGTCCAGCCGCACCGCCAACTCCTCGCCGACGGCGTCGCTCATCCTGCCCTTCATGCCGCGCAGAACATCCACCAGCTGATCGCCGGTGATGGACGCGGCGTCAAACGGGGGAAGTTCCGCAAGTTCTATCGCCGGAACGAAGCGGTTCACCGTCACCACGAAGTTCGATCCGAAAGTGCAGTCCAGCTCCTTGACCACGGTATCCCACAAGAAACTAGCGTCTTTTGTTTTCCGCGCGAAGTTCCGAAGCTCCTCGGTTGCGCCCGGCACGTCAAGCGTAAACCAAAGGAGCCTGTCGTCGCCTGGACGCAGCATCATTCGCCCTGGGTCCGTTATGTCCATTTCATAATGCTGATCATCCTCCCCGACACGGCATGACGCCCGTTTCAGATCGTGGAACGTGAAGCGACGCCCCTCTAGCTGGCTCGCCAAGTTCTGCCGCTGCCTGAGGCTCGGCACCTTCTCGACGCCGGCCAGCAGCGCAACAAGCTCATCGCCGCTGACCTTTCCGGCATCGAACTCGGGCATGGTCGGCTCGCATGTGAACATACAGCATCCCGCAAAGATCAACAATGCGGCAGCTGCAACAACCCTTGAAATCATTGATTCCATTTCGCTTTCTTAACTATTTTGTTTCAATCTTTAGACCAAATCCGCGGCGGATTCGCCGCGCTCTGCCAGTTGCCCGAAACTACTCCGCCTGTTCGGCAAGGGCTTTTTTCGCCTTCTCGCCGAGGACGGGTCCGAACTTCGAGACGATGCCCTGAAGCTTCAGTTTCCTTAGCTTCGGCTTGAGCGCGGCGCCCGAGCTTCTTCGCCGCGTCGGCATATCGCTTCGCCTTGACGGCCTTCGCGGCCTGCTCGCAGGCGGCGAAGGCATCGGCATGCAGCGAACGGTCCAGAAACGCAAACGCCTTTTCGATGTCGGCGGCAGGGGGCGTTGCATGTCCAAGGTCTTCGGTTTCGTTGTAGAAGCAGTTGCGGAAACCATCCTTGCCGTAGCCGTAGTAGGCCTTGATGGTCCCGTCGCGGTTAAAGTCCTTTGAACCCGTGAGGAACACGTAGTAGTGCTTCTTGGCAACGTCAAAGAGCTTTTTGTCCCGCTTCGGAAGAAAGCCAGGATAGCGGTGCCCAGGCTTCTCGGCAGGAAGATTGTCCCAGAAGTCGCATCCGATGACATAGAACCCGCCGCCGGTAAACACATCCGGATATGTTATCGAGACCATCGACGCGCAGCGTCCGCCACCCGAGTTCCCCGCGATGAAAATCTGCTTGGGGTCGATGTTGTACAGCTTCTTCAGGTTG
>ONVK01000125.1 GCA_900321255.1 uncultured Lentisphaerota bacterium
CGCTACATTGCCCGTGACTGCGGAAATCTCAACCCGCGCGATTTCCATAATGGAGTCCACGGCGCTGAAAAGCGACCTCGGCGTATGCGACGCGCTGATCTTCGCCACGGCACTTGAAAGCGGCGACACGCTTCTTAGCGGAAATGCAAAGCACTTCAAGGAAGTCCCGCTCTTGGATGCGAGGGCTTTCCGTGCATAGGAGGAGGCGGCGAAGGCCGGCGCGGAGGAGGCGGGAGCCGTCAAGTCTGCTACAGGAGCGGATCCCACCGCGTCAGGCGCAACAACGGGAGCGTCCACCATCACTACGCCAAGCCCGCCGAACCGGACGCCGTCAGAACGACACGGTGACGCCGACGCCTCCGTAGAAGTTCCACGAGTCGGCATATTTGTCGCCGTGGCCCCACGCGCCGTTGTAGGCACGCGCGCCGTCGCGGAGCTTCGAGTCGAACCAGTAGTCACTGTAGGCGATGTAGGCCGTGAGCGCGACATGGTCGCAGACAGCCCACTCGAACTCGCCCTTGATCGTCGTGTCCATCACTCCGCCATGGTCCGCCGCAAGATCGTACCCGCGAGTGCGCTGGGTGTTGCCAAATCCCTGGGCGACGGACGGCGTGAATGAAAGCGTCGGATCTTCCTCGTCGCCGATGAGCGCAAAGGTGTGGCCGACGCTGAAGTTCACGTATGTGCCGTCGTCCGCCATCAGGTCACGCTCGACGGCGAGTGTCGGCTCGAGCCAGAGTCCGGTGAGACCGAGCTCGAGGTTGATGTACTGCGTGTCGCCCATGTCCTTGTCGGCTCCGCTCGTGTTGTGGTAGCGGTGGCGGCGAAGGTACTCGTAGATGTAGTTGACGTCCACGGAGAGGCCGATGTCCTCGGTAAGCTCGAACTCGTGCGCGATCCCGACGATCGCGTCAAGAGTCGTCCACTTCGCTGCGCGATTGCCGTAGCCACCGCGCTTGCCGTTCCCCTTCGTGAGGTCGAAGATCGACTCGACGCCTACGTACGCCCAGTCGAAGAACGTGAGCTGCGCGCTCGGAGTGAGAATCGGATCCTTGCCGTCCATGACGCCGTACGTCATGTACTTCGAGTCGAACTGGAGGCCGAACTCGGCGGAGACTATCGGCGTTTCCTCGACCTCGCCCTTCTCTGCCTCGGCAACTTCGTCCGCTGCCGTCGCCCCCGCGACGCATCCGAAGACCGCCGCAGCGCACACCGTTTTTCTGATGTTCATTCTTGTTTCCTTTCTTGAGTTTGTGTGTACTGTTTATGTTTGTTACATCTAATCTATTTAGTTTCTTCTAACTTAAACGGCATAATAACCTTATTCCGCAAATCAAATTTTGGATGTCAGTCTCCGCAGCAGTCGCAGCAGGAGCAGCCACTCTTGCGCGAGCAGTTCTTGTGCGAACCGCCGCATTCGCAAGGCGCACCCTTCTTCGCGACCCGCCATACGGCGAGTGCGAAGAGGATACCGATCACAGCAAGGACAACTAAAGACGAAGCATTCATCTCAACTTTTACCTTTCAACTACCATCTACCAACTATCAACTATGCCCCCTTCTAACTATCGCCCACAGGCAGAAGGCATCGAGCACGAGAGCGAGCGCCGTCCAGATTCCGAAGCCGCCACCCGCGAACAGGACGCCAAGCCTGTACACGCTGAGCGCGAGGACATACCCGACGAAGAGCTGGAAGCCGATCGCGAACCAGCCCCACTTCTGCGAGCCCATCTCGCGGAACGTCACGGCAATCGCGACCATGCAAGGCGGGACAAACAGGTTGAACATCATGAACGAGAGCGCGGCGAGCTTCGGGAAGTCGCCCAGAGCCGCGAAGAAGTTCTGTATGTGCGCACCGCTGGAGACGCCCTCCATTCCGACGGTGACGAGCTTCAGCGTCGCAGTCGCCTGCTCCTTCGCGATCTCGGCGGAGACGGACGCCGCCGCGCCCTGCCACGAGCCGAAGCCGAGCGGCTCGAATATCCATGCGATCCAGCTGCCGAGATCGTGCAGAATCGACTTCTCGATCTCCTCGTCGGCAAGCAGGTTCAGCGACCAGTCGAAGTGCATGATGAACCAGAGGAACACGCACGCGGGGAATATCACGAGACCGGCCTTGAGTATGTAGCCCTTGAGACGGTTCCACGTGTGGTGCCACACGCCCGATACCGTCGGCATGTGGTACGCGGGGAGCTCGAGGACGAACGACGACGCCTCGCCCGCGAAGAACCTCGTCTTCTTGAGCGCGATGCCGCCGAGGATGATGATCGCGATTCCGACGACGTCCATCATCGCGGCGACGTACCACTGCTCGCGGAAGAAGAGCGCCGCGAACATCGCGATGATGACAGTCTTCGCGCCGCACGGGACGAACGTCGCGAGAATGACGGTCATGCGCCGCGCCCGCTCGTTCTCGATGGCCCGCGCCGCCATCACTGCCGGCACGCCGCAGCCCTTGCCGACGAGCATCGGGATGAACGACTTGCCGGAGAGCCCGAAGCGGCGAAGGAGACGGTCCATGATGAACGCGACACGCGCCATGTAGCCGCAGTCCTCGAGGAACGCGAGGAAGAGGAACACTATGAAGATCACCGGGACGAATCCGAGGACCGTGGCAACGCCTCCCCACGCGCCGTCTACGACGAGGCTCTTCACCGTGTCATTCACATGTGCGCGATCGAGGGCTTCCGTTATGAGCGCGCCGAGACCGGGAACCCATACGCCGAACTGACCAGGATCGGGCTCCTCGAACTCCTTCGCTGCATTGTATGCGGCCTCGTCTATATCCCACTCCTCGGCAATCTCGCCCGTTTCCTCGTCTTCGATGGACGCCTTCTTCTCGCCGGCCTCCCACGCGGCCACCGTGGCCTCGGCCTTCGCGAACTCGCCTTGCGCGTCCTCGAACTCCATGCCCTTGTACTTTCCTTCCTCGCGGCACTCGTGCGTCGTGAACGGAAGGTGCCATCCGTCCGCGAGGAAGCCGTCGTTCGCCCAGTCGGTCAGCACTGTTCCCGGACCGTGTTCGGCAACGGCGAGGAACCACATCACGCAGAGGGAGAGAATGAAGATCGGGAGCGCCAGTATCCGGTGCGTCACGAACTTGTCGATCTTGTCCGAGAGCGTCGCCTTGTCCTTGCGCTTTTCGTTCAGCGCAAGCGACTTGTCCATGAGCTTCTTGATGAACTCGTAGCGCTGGCTCGTTATGATCGACTCCGCGTCGTCGCCGAGCTCCTTCTCGCAGTCGCGGATGTGCTCCTCGATGTGCTTCATCTCGCCGACGCCGATGTCGAGCTTCTTGATTATCTCGCGGTCGCGCTCGAAGACCTTGATCGCGTACCAGCGTATAGAGCGGAGCGGGACCTTGCCCTGTATCGACTCCTCGATGTGGGCGATCGCGTGCTCAACGGAGCCCGAGAACACGTGCGGCACGTCGGGGAGCTTGCCGGGGCCCTTTTCGACGACGGACTTCTTCGCCATCTCGACGACCTTCTCCGCGGCCTCCATCCCGCCCTCGTTCTTGAGCGCCGAGATCCCGACGACCTCGCAGCGAAGCGCCTTCGCGATCTTCTCGAAGTCTATCTTGTCGCCGTTCCTCTTCACGACGTCCATCATGTTGACGGCCATCACCATCGGAAGCCCCAGCTCCGCGAGCTGCGTGGAAAAGTAGAGGTTGCGCTCGATGTTCGTGCCGTCGACGATGTTGAGGATTGCGTCCGGCCCCTCCTCGACGAGGAACCTGCGCGAAACCTTCTCCTCTATTGAGTAGGGCGAGAGCGAGTAGATGCCGGGGAGGTCCTGGATGATGACCTCCTTGTGCCCGGCGAGGATTCCGTCCTTCTTCTCGACCGTCACGCCAGGCCAGTTGCCGACGTACTGCTCCGACCCGGTAAGCGCGTTGAAGAGAGTCGTCTTGCCGCTGTTCGGGTTGCCCGCGAGGGCTATCTTCACGCTTTTAGACATCTGCCACCTCCACATTCTGTGCAGTCGCGTCGTTGACCGCGATGCGGCTCTCGTGTACGGCGAGTATCATGTTGCCGTACGACTCACCCACGACGCGCACAATCGTGCCCGCCACGAACCCGAGCGCGCCGAGGTGCCGCTTCACGGCCTCCTCGCCCGACACGCGGACTATCCGCGCCCGATCCCCTTCTTTCAATTCCCCCAGTTTCATTTCAGCGATCTCCTAAGCTTTACGGCATCTTTGCCGACCCTAATCTTGTTAGACGGCGCAAAGTTTACCAAATCTAAGTCGCGGTGTCA
>ONVK01000113.1 GCA_900321255.1 uncultured Lentisphaerota bacterium
CCGCATCACCGAGCTTGCGTTCGCCCCCGTCGACTTCAACCCCAAGGCGCCCGCGGACGAGTGGTCCGGTGACGCCGGCGTCGGTTCGATGGCGTTCTCTCAGCAGGCTGTCAACTGGCTCGCCGAGAAGTACGGCTTCAAGTTCCCGAAGACGATGAAGCTCCCCGAGCGCCTCAAGGTCGTGCAGGCCGCGATGGAGAAGGGCGACTCCAAGGCGCTCAAGGTCTACGTGCAGATCGGCCGCTTTCTCGCGCACGCGATTCCGTGGTACAAGGAGTTCTACGACTACTCGAGCATGATGCTGCTCGGCCGCGTCACGAGCGGGCTCGGCGGCGACGTCATCCTCGAGACGGCGCGCGCGATGCTCAAGGACATCTATCCGGCGACCGCCGAGGAGATCGAGCTCATCGTTCCCGACGAGCACTTCCGCCGTCTCGGCCAGTCCGTCGCGGCCGCGCAGATCCCCGTCATCAAGAAGCGCTGAAAGGTCTTCCGAAAATGACTGACGAACAGAAGAAGGTTCTCGAGGCGTCCGGCATCGTTGACGCGACCGACGTGTCGCGCTACGGTTCCGGCCACATCAACGAGACGTACAAGGTCGAGACGGCGTCGGGCGCGCGCTACATCCTGCAGCGCGTCAACACGACGATCTTCGACGTCGATCTCCTCAAGACGAACGTCGTCCGCGTGACGGAGTTCCTGAAGTCCAAGGGAGTGAAGTCGCTCGAGGTCGTCGGCTACGACAACCCGTGGCGAATCTACAAGTTCCTCGAGGGCTACACGTCGCGCGACGTCGTCTCAGAGCCGCACCAGGCGTACGACGTCGGCCGCGCGTTCGCGAAGTTCCAGAACGACCTCGCCGACATCCCGCCGCCTCGGCTCGAGGACATCATCCCGAAGTTCCACGACACGCCGAACCGCCTGAAGCAGCTCGACGATGCCGCCGCGAAGGACGTGAAGGGCCGGCTTCAGTCGGTCGCCGCCGAGATGGCGTTTGTCGATTCGTGGCGCAGGAACGCGAGCCGCATCGTCGACCTCATGGCGTCGGGCGAAATCCCCGAGCGCGTGACGCACAACGACACGAAGATCAACAACGTGATGATCGACGCGAAGGGCGAGGCGGTCGTGATCGACCTCGACACGACTATGCCCGGCTCCGCGCTCTTCGACTTCGGCGACATGGTCAGGACTTCGACCGCCGCCGCCGCGGAGGACGAGGCTGACCTCTCGAAGGTGTTCGCGAAGCGCGAGTACTTCGAGGCGCTTGCGAAGGGCTACCTCGAGGGCGCGAAGTTCCTCAACGAAGCCGAGCGCGCGAACCTCGTGTTCTCCGGAAAGCTCGCGACGTTCGAGGTGGGAATCCGCTTCCTCGCCGACTACCTCGCGGGCGACGTGTACTTCCACACCAAGTACGACGACCACAACCTCGTCCGCGCGCGCAACCAGTTCCAGATGGTTCGCTCGCTCGAGGAGCAGACGGCCGACTTCGAGGCGATAGTGAAGGGGCTCTCTTGAAGATAGAGATCCTTCCGTCGCTTCTTGCGGCAGACCTCGGACGCCTCGCCGAAGAGACGAGGCGCGCCGAGGCGTCTGGCGCAGACGCCTTGCACATCGACATCATGGATCCGCACTTCGTGCCCAACATGAGCTTCGGTCCGTCGATCGTCGACTTCTGCAGGAAGACCTGCCCCGCGTTCTACCGCAACGTCCATCTCATGATGTCGCGCCCCGACCTCTACATCGAGAAGTTCGCCGCCGCCGGCGCGCAGACGCTCCAGATACACGTCGAGGCGGACTGCGATCTCCACGTCGAGCTGAAGCGAATCCGCTCGCTTGGCGTGAAGCCGGCGATCGTGCTGAACCCCGAGACCGACGTCGAGATGCTGACGCCCTATCTTGGCGAGATCGACGAGGCGCTCGTGATGACGGTGCATCCCGGCTATGGCGGGCAGAAGTTCATCTCCGAGTGCCTTCCAAAGGTCACGTGGCTTAGGGAGCGCCGTCCAAGTCTCGACATCATGATCGACGGCGGCGGAAACGCCGAGACGATTCCGCTCGCGGCGAAGGCGGGCGCAAACCAGTTCGTCGCCGGCTCCTACCTCTTCGGCAAAACCGACATGCGCGCAGCGGTTGCCGACTTGAGAAAAGGTATCCAATCCGCTCTCCAACTCTGAACTCCAACTCAAACTCCTGCCTCTGCGTCTCTGCGCCTCTGCGTTAAAAAAAACTTCATAAAAGATCTCCCCCACCACTCTCCAACTCCAACTCTGAACTCCAACTCTTAATGAAACATCGAATTCTTCTCTGCGTCACCGGCTCGATCGCGGCCTACAAGGCGGCGGAGCTCGTGCGGCTCTTCGTGAAGAACGGTGACGAAGTGCGCGTCGTCATGACTCCCGCGGCTTGCGAGTTCGTCTCGCCGCTCACCTTCCAGACGCTTTCCAGGAACCCCGTCTATGTCGAGGAGTTCAAGCGTCCGGCGGAGTGGCGTCCCGAGCACATATCGCTCGCCGACTGCGATCTCGCCGTTGTCGCCCCCGCGACTGCGAACACAATCGCCAAGCTGCGCTACGGCCTTGCCGACAACCTGCTCACATCGACACTGCTCGCGACGCGCGCGCCAATCGCAATCGCGCCCGCGATGAACGACGGCATGTGGGAAAACGCCGTCACGCGCGAGAACATCGACGCGCTCGAGAAGCGGGGCGTCAGGATTGTCGCGCCCGGATACGGCGAGCTCGCGTGCGGGACGAGCGGTCTCGGCCGCATGGCCGAGCCGGACGAAATCTTCAAGGCCGTGGAGTCGATTTCGTGAAGTTCGACGTCCTTGTAGTAACTGCGTCAAATGAAGCCCAGGCGCGTGGATACCGCGCCATGGTCGCGCCGCTCGTGGGCGCGCTTGCAGAAAAAATCCTCGTCGTTCCCGATCCTGGCGGCAAGCGCGTTGGTTCGCTCGGCAGCACCGTCGGCGTCCTGAAGAAACTCGGAGACGTCTCGAAGAGCCGAGTGCTCGTCTGCCATTCCGGCGGCGACTCGAAGCGACTCCCCGCGTATGCCGCGATCGGCAAGGCGTTTGTCCCTGTGCCCGATAGCTGCGGCAGGACCGTTTCCCTCTTCGAGCGCATTGTCGCGAACATGGAACGGCTGAAGCTCCCGAAGGGCGGGGTCCTTGTAGTCTGCGGCGATGTCGCGCCCGAGTTTGATTTTGGTTCGTGCGATTTCTCGAAGGGCGGCGTCACGGGGGTTGCGTACTACGACTCGCCGGAAGAGGGTTCGCGCCACGGCGTCTATGTGCCCGAGAATGGCCGTAGGCTGTCGGCGGTGCGCGCGTTTCTCCAGAAGCCGTCGCCTTCCGCCGCAAAATCGGCGGGCGCGGTGCGTCGCGGGAAGGTCGCCGTCGATACGGGAATTCTCTGGATCGACCCCGCGACAGCGAAGAAGATCGTCGCCGCCGGATGGAAGGTCGGCGACATCTACGACGAATTCGCGCACGAGCTTCTCGGCGGTTTCGCGCCTTTCCACGTGAATGTCGTTCCGCGCTGCTCGTTCTTCCACATCGGTTCGACGCGCGAGCTTCTTGCGCGGCTCGGGAAGGGGCGCGAGTGGGTCGAGGGCTGCGCGATCCCGCGCGGCGAAATGAAGCTCGGCGGAAGAAACGTCGTCACGTTCGTGCCGAGGGAGCTTGGCCCAATCGATCTTGCCGAGGGCGAGTGCCTCACGTGCCTTCCCGTCGGAGGGAAGTGGCTTCCGATCCGATATCGCGTGGAGGACGATTTCAAGTCCGACGGAAAGTGGGAGAAACTAAAGCTCGGGGAGATCATGAAGAGGGTCGACCACAAGAAGCTTCTTGCGCTTCGCAAAGCGGAGGACTGCATCACTGTGGAACTTCCGCTTCGCATCGACTTCGCGGGCGGCTGGAGCGACACTCCGCCGATATGCTACAAGATGGGCGGCGCGGTTTTCAATGCTGCCGTAACGCTGAACGGCGTGAAGCCGGTCAAGGTGCGCGTCCGGCGGCTCGCCGAGAGGGAGGTGCGCGTCGAAAGCGTAGACCTCGGGAAGTCCGGCGTTTTAAAGTCGCTTGCCGAAATCCGCGCACCGAAGGATCCGCACGACTGGTGCGCTCTCGTAAAGAGCGCGCTCACGGTGACGAAGTTCGACTTCTCGCATGGCGGGCTCGACATCAAGATTTCCGCCGACGTCCCGAAGGGCAGCGGCATGGGCACGAGCTCGATTCTCGGCGCGGCGCTCGTCACTGCGCTTGAGCGCGTCGCGGGCCGCAGGCCGGAATGGAAGCGCGTCGCGTCGCTCACCCTCGCGCTTGAAAGGGAGATGGCGACCGGCGGCGGCTGGCAGGACCAGATCGGCGGCCTCGTTCCCGGCGCGCACCTTGTCGTGACAAAGCCCGGCAAAAGCCAGGATCCGCGCATGTCGCGCGTCTCGCCGCGCGCGGAGAAGGCGTTCTCGAAGTTTCTCGGGGACCGCGCGCTTCTCTACTTCACCGGCCGCAAGCGCATGGCCCGGAACGTCCTCCGCGGCGTCCTCGCGTTCTTCGCGGAGGATCCCGACGACATCGCGCGTTCGATCGTGCGCCGGCTGAAGAGCGACGCGGAGCGCGCGTTCAAGGCCGTCGAGTCGTGCGACTGGGATTCGTTCTGCTCGGCTGTCAACGACTACTGGCTTTCCAAGAAGGCGCTCGACCCCGGAAGCACAAATCCGCTCGTCGAGCTGATCATCGCGCGAATGGCGCCGTGGATTTCCGCCGTGAGCCTGTGCGGCGCAGGCGGCGGCGGCTTCATGTTCGTCGTCGCGCGTTCGAAGGACGCGAAGGCGAAGATCAAGTCGGTTCTCGAGAAGCATCCGCCGATCAAGTCGGGGCGCTTCTTCGACTTCGAGATAGCCGAGTAGTTAACTGTGTAGAAAGTGTAGGACATGTAGAAGATGCATGTTATGCACGGCTGAAAAATGAAGACGATAGTAGTAATACCGACATACGACGAGAAGGACAACGTCG
>ONVK01000107.1 GCA_900321255.1 uncultured Lentisphaerota bacterium
GAGCGGCGCGCGGCGAATCCGCAGTTCGAGGACTTCTTCACGGACGCGGGAGAGGAGCCGTTCTTCGTCAAGAACCTCGAGAACGTGCAGGGCGACGAAAGGGACGTGATCCTGTTCTCGGTCGGCTACGCGAAGGGTCCGGACGGAAAGTTCCTCATGAACTTCGGACCCCTCAACCGATCCGGCGGCGAGCGGCGCCTCAACGTCGCCGTCACGCGCGCGAAGGAGCAGGTCGTCGTGTTCGCGTCGTGCAAGGGCGCGGAGATCGACCTGAACCGCACGCAGGCTGTCGGCGCGGCGCACCTGAAGGCGTTCCTCGAGTACGCGGAGCGCGGCGGATCCGCCGCGGCGGACGACGGGGAGGGCAAGCTGCGCGACCGCTTCGCGGACGAGGTGGGCGCGTTCCTGAAGGAGAAGGGCTTCACCGTCGAGCGGAACGTCGGCTGCTCGGGATACCGCATCGACCTCGGCGTGAAGGATGCGTCGCGCAAGGACTCGTACCTCGCGGCGATAGAGTGCGACGGCGAGTCGTACGCGTCCGCGCTCACCGCGCGCGACCGCGACGAGCTCAGGGCGTCGGTCTTGAGGTCGCTCGGCTGGAACGTCGTCCACGTGTGGTCCGCGGACTGGGCGCTTGACCGCGCGCGCGCCGAGGAGCGGCTCATGAAGGAGCTGGACGAGATAAAGCACGCGCCGGACGGGATGCTGCCGCAGCCGAACTTCAAGCCCGAGGTGACGTTCCAGCGCAGGCGCGCGGCGTCCGCGACGGATGTGCCGCGCACCGACCTCGACAAGGTCTCGAACGACGATCTCCGCGCGAAGATGGCGGAGGTCGAGCGAGACCTCGGACGCTGCGACGCCGACACGCTCTACCGCGAGACCGCCCGCCGCTTCGGCTACAAGACCCTCTCGCCGAAAGCCCGCCAGCGGCTCGAGGGAGTGAGGCGGTATTGAGCCGCCTTTGTCAGGCGGTTGACGAGGCATGGGGGTGTTTTGCTATAATACGCGTATAACGGAACATGGCGGGCGGACCGCCTGAACAAGAAAGGAAAACCATGATCATAAAGAATGCGTCGAGGCCTGTCGTCGCCGGTGCGGCAATGATGCTGGCCGCAATGTTCGCAGGATGCGCCACGGTGGAATATTCCTCTCCCGGGAAGCTGTCCGGCATAACCGTCAAAGGCGTGGACGGCGCAGAATCCGGGCAGGTCGTCTCGATCTCAACGCTCGGCTACTACATGTTCTGGACTATACCCCTGGTTTCTGGCAACCTCGATTGGAACTACGAGAAGAACGACGTCGAGGGCGGCTTCTCGCTGTTCAGCGACCAGGTCGGCTTCAACGAACTCCAGGACACGCTCCTGAAGATCGCGAATGCACGCGACTGCGATCTGGCGGACGTCAGCTTCTGCGATTCGGACGTGTCGTTTGCAGACGCCAGCTACGCCGGTGCGATAGGAGCCTGCTTCGGCTCGTCGCAGATGAGCATCTCGGCAGTCCTCATCCCGCGCAAGCATGCAGAAAAGTAAGGAGGTATGGAAATGAACACGATGAGAAAGACCTTTGCCGCCGCGGCGCTCGCCGCCTTCGCCTTTGCGCTCACTGGCTGCAGTTCCTATTCCGAGATCGCCCGCTGGAGATCGACGAACACGATCAACGACGGTGAGGTTCCGCTTGCCTCCTTTGTGACGCAGAACTTCTCCTACAAGCTTCTGTGGTGCATTCCGCTCTCAACGGGTCTTCCCTGGACGGAAGGCACGGAGGACATCAAGGACGACTTCGACGTCAAGTTCTTCGCGGACGAGGCGACAATCGACAACAACCTTGTCTCCCTCAACCACGCGATGGACCTCGTCGGCTCGCGCAGGATCTCGCAGCTGAAGGTCACGGAAGACGACAGCAAGGCGTGGAGCCTTTTCCTCGTCAACCGGCATGAAGTCCGCACCAGCTGCCTGATCCTCAGGCCCGAGGAGCCTAAGGACAGCCAGGCGGCGGGCAAATGACCGACTTCAGTTTCTGGTCGCCGACGTACTTCGCGTTCGGCAGGGGCGCGGAGGCGCGGACGGGCGATATACCGCCTGTGCATTTGACATGGAAGAACCTATCGTAAAACTGGAGAAGGTCTCGAAAACCTTTCGCGACTTCTGGCTCAGGCCTACGGTCGACGCCGTCTCGGGGCTTGACCTCGAGGTAAGGCGCGGGGAGGTGTTCGGGCTTCTTGGCCCCAACGGGTCCGGCAAGTCGACCACGATAAAGATGCTGCTAGGCCTTCTCCCGCCGTCGTCGGGCCGCATCTCCCTCTTCGGGCTACCCCCGCAGGCGAAGGCCGCCCGCGCGAAGCTCGGGTATCTCCCGGAGCTGAGCTATCTCCATCCGTTCCTCACGGCCCGCGAGACGCTGATGTACTATGCGGGCCTCTGCAGCCTGCCGCGCAGGGTCGCGCGCGAGCGCACCGACCAGCTTCTCGAGATGGTGAAGCTGTCCGACGTCGCGTCCCGCGCCGTCGGCGGGTTCTCGAAGGGAATGGCCCGCCGCGTCGCTCTTGCCGCGGCGCTTGTCGGCAGGCCCGAGCTCCTCGTCCTCGACGAGCCGACCTCTGGGCTCGACCCTGTGTCGACGAAGGAGGTGAAGACCCTCGTCAAGGCGCTTGCGAAGAAGGGCATGACGGTGCTCACGACGTCGCATCTCCTCGCGGACTCCGAGGACATCTGCGACCGCGTGATGATCTTGAACCGCGGCAAATGCGCCGCGGAGGGGAAGGTCTCGGAACTCGGCGAGTCGCTCGAGGAGTTCTTCCTCGCGAAGGTGGGAAGCGGAGATGATTTCGCTCTTGCGGATTTTCTGGCTTGAGGCCACGGCGCTCGTCCGCTCGTGGACGACCCTGATCCTCCTCGCGGCGTCGCTCGGCTGGATGTCCGCGGCGAAATTCCTCGTCGTCACGGACGCCACGGAGGACGGGGCGAGGGAGATGTTCGTGCGCTACGGGCTTGGAGGGGTCTTCGCGCTGCTGGTCGTCGCCGTTCTCGCGGTCGCGACAGGGGCGATCGCGTCGGAGCGCGAGTCAAGGCGACTGCAGCTCACGCTGGTGCGTCCGGTGTCCGGGCTTGCGATTGCCTGGGGGAAGTTCCTCGCGCTTTCGGCCGTCGCCGCTGCGGTCCTTGCCTTCCCCTGCGCGACGCTGCTTGTCTCGTCGGAGTTTTCTGGCCGCCGGTGCAGCCACGTATACCGCCCGCTTCTCGAATCGCCGCGTGAAGAGGCGCTTAAGATGTACGATTCGTACATGGCCGACCCGGAGACCTCTCCAATGGTGAAGAAGGCGCACAAGTCCATTGTGCTCAGGATACTCGAGCAGCGCGCCAAGGACCACTACCAGACGGTGCAGACGAACGAGACCGCCTCGTGGACATTCCCCGGCCTCTATGACTGGAGCAATGGCAGCCCCTTCGTCGAGCCGTCTGCGAGGTTCCGCTTTTCCAACACATACAGCATGCGCGACGAGGTCCGCGGGACGATCATGGCAAACGGCTTCTTCGGCATCGTCAGCAACATAACGCAGACGGCTGTGACTGTGCCGCTGCACCTTTGCCAGCTTGAGTGGAATCACGACACCATGGCGTTCAGGAACATGGGCGACAATCCGGTTATGCTTCGCCCTCGCCAGGACGTCGAGCTTCTTCTTCCCGCGGACTCCTTCGCGTGGAACCTCCTGCGGTCATACATCGTGATGGTCTCGATCCTCGCGCTTGTCGCCGCGCTCGGCATTTTCCTCGGCGCGGGGCTCTCGCGGCCCGTGGCGATGTTCGTCGCATTCGTCGCCCTCATCGTCGTCGAGATGGGGCCGAGCGTCGCGGAGCAGTACCCGGACAGCCTCGAGACGGACGCTGTCGACAGGTTTGGCCTCGCGATCGTCCGCGCCGTGGGGGCATGCGCAAAGCCGCCGAGCGCGCTTTCGCCGCTCTCGCGGCTTGCGTCCGACGACTGCGTGGAGGCCAAGGACGCGCTCGGGACGTTTGCGGCAAACTTCCTGCTTGCTCCTGCCGTCCTTTCTCTGCTTTCGGCCTTTGTCATGCGCCGGAAGACCCAGGACTGACGCGCGGCAATAGGTGGCCTTTGGCGACCCCAACTGACCCCAACCGACTCTATACGTCCCTACTCGACCCCACCCAACCGCTACTCAACCACAACCATTTTTCCAACCACTACGCAACCGCGAGCCAATCACAACCACGCCTCAATTGTTTTCCAAATCACATTCCAGCCGCCCGAAGCCGCCAGACGGACGATCCCGCGCTTGGCAAACATCCACGATTCAACCATCCTTCGTGTCGAATCCAAGAACGATTCCGACTCAACCATCCCACATACGCGATTCCCCAACTTAGACCATCAAACAGCTACTCAACCATGTAAGGATTTGCTGTGTCGTAAGCCGGATTCGCGGACAGATCCCTTGTGCTTTTGGAATATCGGAACCAACGAACTTCCATCACATAGTCGTGTACGATGTAGTAAACCGTATAGTTGCCTACCTGTATTGCATAGTATGGTTGCCGCACGTCTGGAGGCCGATATCGCGGCGCGGTCACTAGTGGGTGAGCAAGCGCCCTGTCAATCGCCTCGTATGTGTCATTGACGAGTTTGTCCGCAGCAACGGGATTGCCAAGGTTTTGTTCTATATATGTTGCCGCGCGGTCAAGCTCGTCAATGAACGTCGGTCGTATGTCAAGCGTGTACTTTTCTCCGAGCATTGCGGCGCTCCTTGAGGATTTCCAGCGACTGTGCGCGTGTATAGTGTTTCGGATCGCTTTCGCAAAGCGCATCGATCCTGTTCAATTCGTCAATAACCGGATCGTTGAGGTGTTTGTAGGCGTCAAAACTCATCGTCACCATGCATCCATAGCCGTTTCGAGTGAAGATGACCGTGTTGCCGCCCTGTACGTAGTCGGCTATCTCCGCAAACTTGTTGCGTAGGTCGGAAATCGGCCGGATGTCCGTATCTATAACTTGCGTTGCAACCATCGTCAACCTCCTATGGTTATGTTTTTACGCTGTGTATTTTATCATAATTATGATAATGCTGCAAGGTGGCAAAACATGCTGCCGTGAGCGCCGACGGTAGCGAGAAACGCAAACCCTTGTAAAATAGGCCTTTCGTGGGGTCCACAGGCCTATGATGAGACGCCGTTGCGATATTCGCGCATGGAGATGCCGAAGCGCCTCTTGAATAGTGCCTTTGGCGGGGTCGGGTTCTCCCATCCGCAGGCTGCGGTGATCTCGGATATCGGGTCTTTCGTCTGCCGTAGCCGACGCTTCACCTCCTCGAGCCGGATACGCAGCATCGCCTCATAGACACTTTCGTTCTGAAGTTCGCGGAATCGCATTTCAAGGAGTGAACGCGAAACCTTGAACCTGCGGGCCACGTCTTCGACTCCGATTCCCTTCAAGGCTTCCTTGCTGATGTAGGACAGCACTTTCTGGACGAGCTTCCCCGCCTCCGACTGCGTAACCGTCGATTGCCGGTGGATGATGGTGCGGATGCCGACTTTCCTCAGACGTTTCTCTGCGGGAATCGAGCCACCTGACATCATCTTTTCCAAGAGCTCCGCCGCGAGTCGTCCCTCGCCG
>ONVK01000106.1 GCA_900321255.1 uncultured Lentisphaerota bacterium
GCGGCTCTCGTCGGAGTTGATGTCGGCCATCATTCCGCGCGTGTCGTCCGGCGACCAGTCGTTGCGGTAGATGAAGCCCGGCTCCACGCCGTTCGTCTTGAGCTTCTCGAAGAGGATGGTGTTCGTATCGGACCTGTTGACGCTCATTCCCGCGCCGATGAGGCCCTTCTTGATCTGGTCCTCGACGGAGGTCGAGCCCGCCTTGAGAATCGTGTTGAGGTTCCTGAGGCCCGTCGGCTCCTTTGCGCCCGCGGCCGTCTCGACGGACTTGCGCGCACCAAGCGTGTTCTCGTGAAGGCCTGCGTCACTCTCCTTACGGAGCTTGTTGATCGCCGCGTCGATGCGGTGCGAGGCGGCCGCAGACAGGTCCTCGGGCGTGCGGCACGCCGCAAGGTCAACGTCCTTGAATGGCTCGTCCTTCAGTTTCTGGAACACCGCCATCCTCTCGTTGTCGGACAGTTCGAGCATCTTCGGGGAGGTGGCGATCTGGCGGTTAACCTCGCCTATGAAGCGGTTCTCGCGGATGGGCACGAGCTTGGAGAGCGTCTGCTGGATGTCGCAGGCGCGCAGCGACTTGTTGAGCTGGCTGCGCGATCCAAGGACCGTGTCGAAGGCGTGGGTTCCGAGCGAGCCGTATTCCTTCTCGAGGGCCTCCTTGAAGGCCTTCATCGTCGCGTTGTTGGCGGCCTTCCCCTGGGAGAAGAAGTAGTTGCCGAGGCGCGCGGTAGCGTTCTTCCCCTCTCCGCTGACGATTATGTCGCGGTTTCCGTAATGCGTCTGGCCGACCAGACTGCGGAATGCATCAACATTCAGTGGCATAACTCTGCTCCTTTTCCATGGATGTGTTTACGGTTCCCACGTCCTGTCTACACGCGAACTCCGAAAAAGTTACATCGCCGCGCCAAACTTTTTTGAATTTCAGGCGCGGATCATCGAACCGGAGAAATGCACAGTATGCTCTGCACCGTCGTGCGGCGACCCTTCCTCCTCTTCGCCGTAGAGATCGCGGCGAATCCTCTCCGCCCAGATTTCGCAGAGCTGGAGTATCTTCTCTATGGTGTGGAGGAATTCCTCGACGTCCTTCGCCGCCTCCTCGAGGTCGAAGAAGTAGTTGTACACGACGGACTCCGATTCCGGTTCCATGGCGAAGTAGCCGCCTGCGGTATCCTTGCCGAAGAGCCCTCCAACAAGAAGGTCGCGGTACACCGCCTTGGACGCATCGGGCGGCAGAGTCGCCACCTCCACGAAGCAGAGCACCTTCCCCGTCGCCTCGACGAACTGGAGGTTCACGTTGTACGCGTCGTCAACGCGCACGCTCACAAGCCCCGACTCGTCAGGGGTCAGCGACTCAATGCCCGATGCGCTTCGCACGTCGGACAGAAACTTGTTGTAGTCTTCTTTTGTTTTCATGCGCACCTATTCCGTTGTTTTGGACATATTATAGCATTTCTACCGCATCTCAACACAGGAATCGGCGCCGGCGTCAAAGCAATCCTGGGCGAAGTTCACAAACCTGCTGAACTGCTCGGTTACCGCGTTTATCATAGCATCCTTACTTAGTTTCCATTGAGAATGGCGTTAATGTTCAAGTTCTCGCTGAGCTTCAGCTGGCCGATGTTGTACTTGCCGTCCGCTACCTCGTTGAACTTGTCTAACGAGATGTTCAGACCGTCGAGATGAACGATTGGCATGTCAGGTCCTCCTTTTCTTTTTCTGCACCTTCCCGGCAACCTGAATACACGCTAAACCTGGAAAGGTTACACTTGAATTGCGCCAAAATCGCCAGGAGAATCCCCTGCTTCGTTCGACGGACGGAAATCGGCTATCGAGCGGCTCCACACGAGCGCCGTCTCGATGAAGGAAACGAGCTTCCCCTCGGCGTCGTTTGCGAGCTCGTCGGGCGACTCGTATTTCTGGAGCCGGAAGCGCCCGGACGTCTGGTCCAGCGCGAGAGTCGCGCCTGCCGTCCCGGAAAAGAGGTTGTTGGCCTCGAGCATCGTGCGGAAGAGCTTTTCGCAGCCCTCGGGGGGCGGCTCGCCGAGGTCGGCAGACAGGAGCACGAGCTTTCGCTCGCTCACGCTCTGGAGGAGAACCTGCACTTTCGTGCTGCCGTCCTCGCTTGCCACCTCGAACACCGTCGTGTCCTGCACGACGCTCAGCTCAAGCTTGAAGGCGCGCTCGAGCACCGCCACAATATCTTCGAAAACCATGCCCTTACGTGTTGTTCACGATGCCGGTCATAGTCGTATTGAGGCTCTTGAGGATGTTCGAGATCATGTCGTAGCTCTGGTCGCGCTTGTTCGTGAGCGACTGGAGCTCGATCATCTTCTGCTGCGAGAACGAGTTCGTCCGTGTTCGAGCCGTCGGCAAACCCAGTCGGGACATCGGACGCACTGAATTTCATCACATTCACGAGGAAATCGTAAAAGGTGTAGTCCTGGCCGTCGTAGGTGACATGGCTCGTGTTGATGTTGTTCATGTTGGCCCCGCCGTCGAGAATGTCGTTCTCGATATCCGTCAACGCCGCCAGCTGGGCGGAGGTGGCGCTCATCTCCTCCATAAGGGCAATGATGTCCGCCTCGAGCTTCGACGCGCGGTTGAGGCAGATTGCCATCACGAGCTGTCCGATGGAAAGCTGCCTGAGCGATCCGTCCGCGTTCTCCACGCCCTCCACGGTGTACGTGCGCGCTGTGAGGAACTCGCCCGACTGGGGGCTTACCATCGAGAGGTCGAATTCTACAGTTCCGATTGCCATTTCTTTCCTCTTTTCCTTTGCGTTTCTTTGCGCTCTTTGCGGCTAAGCCCTAGAAATTCGCGGCATCCGCCTCCTGCGAGGCGCCGAGGGTGCGGACAACGTTGGAAGAGGTGGAATACGCGACGTCGCGCCTGTTCACGAGCGTCTGCATGTCGATCATGTCACGCTGCTGCTGCTGCGTGAGCGCGTCGATCTTCTCCTTCACCGCCTTGACCGCCGCCATGCGCTTGTCGTAGGTATTTATCGCGTCCGGGAGCGCCGCGTCACTGATTCCGAGCTCACTCGTTATGTACGCCTTCGCCTGGGTCCAGTCGGCCGATCCGTTCGCGATCTTCTCCATCCACTGTGCGGCGCCGTCCAGCTTGACCGCGCCCCTCGTGAGTATGTTCATCTTGACGACGCTCTGTCCCTCGTAGGCGGAAGCCGCCTGGAGGCAGACGGAAATCGCGAGCTGGGCGAGCGTCAGGCCCTCCGCCGAGCCGTTCGAGTACAGCGAAATCGCGTCCGCGCCCTGCGGCGCGTAGCGGTTTGTCGCTATCTGTTCAATTCCGATCATGGTATTAATACCCTTTCAACTCTCCCGCCTTCAACTCTCCAACCATCAACTCTTCAACTTTTCAACCTTTCAACTCTCCAACCATCAACTCTTCAACTTTTCAACCTTTCAACTTTTCAACCTTCTTCCCTACAGGTTCCTTATGAGGTTGCCTCTCGTGTCGCTCACAGAGGTCATCAGGCTGGAAGCCGTCGAGAACGACTCGTCGCGGCGGTCGACAAGCTGCTGGAGGCGCGTCATGTCCGTCTGCGCCTTGTTGTTGCGGCCGTCGATCATCGACTTGAGCGCCTGTATCATGCCCTCGACGCTGGATTTGGTCCAATCGCTGTTCGCCCAGTCGGATCTCCAGTTAGGGCCCGGATCGGTGCCGCCGCGCTTCACGTACGCCTCGCGCAGCAAATCCCACTGGTCGGACGTTATCCCGGATACCGACTTTTTGTCGCCGCCGGCAGCGTCGCTCGCGAAGTCCGCTTGCGTCTTCGTGAAGATGGCCAAGAGCGAACCCAATCTGTCGAGTTCGGTGTTTCGCGTCTTGATGCGGGTCGTGAGCGGCACGACCTCCGCCTCGACCGTCACGGCGCGGTTCGCGCCGATCTCGATCATGAGATCCTGGAAGTCGACGGGCTTGCCGTTGACCTTGTAGTCGCTGAAGCTTACGCCCCATTCCTGACTCAGCGTCACCGGTGTCTGCGGTTGTATCGTCGCCATGTCACCCTCCTTTCAACTTCAAACTTCAAACTTTAAACTTTAAACTACCCTATGTTCCCGATCGTCGAGCCCGACGCGTCGAGCGCCTTCCTCACGAGCTTCGACGCAGTGGAGAAGGAATTGTCTCGCTTGGAGACATACGAGTTCAGCGAAACCGTGTCCTGCTTTAGCTCGTTGTCCTCCTTGTCGATCGCATACTGCACCGCGTTCTGCGCGTTCATCAGGTCACGGCGAGTCGTGTAGCACAGCTTTACGCCAAGTCCCCCGAGGTCAATTTCCGTTATGCTGATGGACACGCCGTATTTCGCCGCAGTCGCCTTGGCGTCTGCGAGAGACGGCATGTTGGCCGTGGTGTCGCCGCTCTCCTGTTCCTTGGTCTTGAGCGTGGCGTAGGCCTCGTTCAGGATGGCCATAACCGTGCCGAGATCATCGAGCTTGCGCATGCGCTGGCGGACGACCTCGGAGTACGCGCTAAGCGCCTGCTCGATTGCGACCGCCTCCTTGAAGGACGCGGCGGAAAGAGCGGCGGCATAGTCCTTGCCGGCGACGCCGTTCACGGTGTAGGAGTACTGCTCCACGCCGTAGACGGACGCTCCTGCTATCGGATTTTGCTCGATCATGTTTGCCATACTGCCGCACCTCCAGTCACAGCTTCAGCTTTCGGCTCGTATTATAGCATACTCTTTCAGCGGAAATCCATACAAAAAAGTCGGGACCGACATTTTTTAGACAATGCGCCACATGAGCGGGCCTTTTCGACCTTCCATCGTCCGTCAGACAGCAACCCCTCGTCCACGCTCCGACCACCTCCTCCATGTCCCATCCGCCATTCATCCATCCTTCCAACCGCTACACAACCATTTCCCCAACCATCCAACAACCACTCCAACCATACCATCCTTCGTGTCGAATCCAAGAACGATTCCGACACAACCATCCATATTCGTGATTCTCCAAATCCGACTCAACCACAACCACAACCACAACCACAACCACAACAAAACGGGGGCGCGGCAAATCTGCCGCGCCCTCCGCTTTTCGCATAACCGTGTGGTCGGCAGCCACACCGCTATGCGTACGGGTCGTAGAAGCGCACCCAATGGCAAACCTCTTCTCCGCCGATGGTCGCGGTGAGCAGGACATGCTTCCCCCACCAGTCGCCATCGGGTCGGCTGGAGGTGTTCACCCTGTTGGCGAACGAGATTGCCGTCGGTATCGACACGATTGACTGAAGCTTGTCAAGCACGGCGACAGGTTTGCCGCCCTCGCGAGGCCGCGCATGGGCTGTTGATGACTCTCGTCATCTTTTTTCTCCTTGTTTTTGTTGTTTGTGTTAGCCCCGCGACGACCTCGCCACGGGAAATCCGCTATCTGCCGCGTTGGTCAACCGGCAGACAAAAAAGACCCTCTGGCACCAAGCCAGAAGGTCTTAATAAGGCATAAAAAAAAGCGCATCGACTATCGATGCGCAATTGCCATTTGAAAAAGTCTAAACAGACAAGTATAAAAAATAATTCCTACAAATCCCCTACAAGATTCCTACAAAACTGTAGGATGTTAGAGTAGTCGAACAATCGCCGCGCCTTGCCACGCCAAGCGCGGCACTTTCGCCGCGCTATGGTGCCTATTTTTATTGCCCACTCGGAAACAGTAGTTCGCGGGGCTGCTACCCGATTCCGAGGTCATTCTGGTGGTTGACATCGCGGAAATCCCTGAAAAACGCGCGTTCCGTGGGGTCCCTCGTCAGTTCATGCAGCCGCGTATTGGCGAAACATCACCGAATGCCTCCGCGCAGGGGCTTTCGGGTCATCAGTTCGTCGATAACTCTGGCAACCTCGACCTTGGGCATGCGCTCGGTAATACGCAGGTGCGGCCCGTTCTCGGCATCGGGCGCCCATTCGTCGTCACCATTGCTGCCGACCATTCGGTAGGTGCCGCGCTCCGTGTTGAAATAGGGGTCGATTCCCCGCACGGCGACAAGCACCGCAGTCTCGTCCCATGCGGCGCGCCCGCCCATTCCAAAGCACCGCTGGAGCCACTTGGCGGAGTCACTGCGAATCTCCTCACGGGACGGGATGTTCCCGGCAAACACGTCCTTTACGGGGCTATGCTCGACCGCCATCTCCGCGACGGCGCGTCCCGCGAAGCAGTCGCACCCGTACTTCGCGTCCGAGAATATCACAGGCGTTGGCCACTGGCTGAACGCTATGCGCGACGACTCCGCATCCCACTTCGAGTTGTATTCCCTGCCGCTTGGATACTGGCACGCCATCGCCACCCACAGCTTCACCTTCTTGGCGACGAGCGCCTTGCCGTCGAGCGGCGAAATGTCGTCGGGCTTCGTCTCAAGGAGGCGGCGCATGTTCGTTATGAAGCCAACGGAGCAGATGACGACGCTCCCGTCCGGCTGGGCCGCAAGTGCGCGGCGATAGGTCTCGTTCGCATCGGGCGCGTCGTCGGAATCGGCGTGGCGGTACCAGCCGGGATAATCCGCGAGCAGCTTGCGGTACTTGTAGTGCCCGCCGTCGTTTCCCGACTTCTCGCCAAGCGGGGCAGACGGGTCGACCTTTGTCTTCGCGCCGGGATGCGCTCCCATGACGCCCATCCCCTTCGGCGCACCTACCGGAATGTCCGGCCTGCCGTAATAGTGATTGATCACCTCGACCGCGCCGACGGAAGCGTTGCCGCGAGTCGAGCTTATCGTCGCAAGGATCTCGCACTCACCCGCATCCGCAAGAGCATGCAGGCACGCGAGCGCGCCAACGTCGTCAAAGTCGGTAATCATGTCGGTGTCGAAGATGACCTTCACCGGCTCCGCGGACGACGACCACGCAAACGCGAGCGAAAGAAGTAGCGAACCTACAAGCGCAATGCGGTGCTTCATGCATTTAGAAACTGTATTCACGGTTTCATCTCTCCGTTTTACACTTTACACTTTCCCCTACTGTCCAGCCGCGATGATAAGCGCGATGCCGGCGAGGAAGAGGATGATCATCACGAAGTTCAGGACGCCCGCATTCTTCGGCGCGCCCTTGAACTCCTTCCAGACGAGAATGCCCCAAAGAGCCGAGACGAGCGTCGCGCCCTGCCCAAGCGCGTAGGCGATGGCGGCGCCGGCAGTGCCCGCCGTCACGAACGAAAGGAGCGTGCCGGTCGCCCAGATTGAGCCGCCTAGGATGCCGACGAGATGGACGAAGGGACTGCCCTTGAACCACTCCGCGCCGTTCACGGGCTCTCCGGAGACCGGCTTCTTCATCATGATCGTGTTGAAGACGAAGTTGGACGCGAAGACGCCGAGCGTGAACACGAAGAACGCAGTGTAGGGCGTCATCATGCCATTTCCGGGCGCGGGATTCGCAAAGCCCATGTCCACCACGCGGTTGACGAGCGGCGAGAACCAGCTCATAAGAAGACCGGCGCAGATGGCGAGCACAAGCCCCTTCTTCACGGTTGAGGAATCTGCCGCACTGCCAGCCGCATTCTGCTTCGACTTGAACGCGAGCGCGTTGCAGACGATGGACGCGACGATTATCGCGAGCCCCGTCCAGATAAGCCACGGATTGCCCTTCCCATCTACGAACCAGTTGGCGACAGTGCCGCCGACGAGAGCCAAGCCCACGCCGACTGGAAACGCCACCGACATGCCAGCGACGGCAATCGCCGCCGAAAGGAGGATGTTGGACGCATTGAACACGATTCCGCCGAGGAACGGCCAAACCCACTGCGACGGCGAGCTTGACTTCATGTTCTCGAGGAAGCTCCACGGCCCGCCGCCGAGCGAACCTGCCGTAAAGCCGGCGAGAAGAGCGAAGATGACAAGGCCGAGAACATAGTCCCAGTAGAAGAGCTCGAAGCGCCAAGTCTTGCCGGCAAGCTTCTGGGTGTTGCCCCAGCTGCCCCAGCAGAACATGGTGACAACGCAGAGGAGGACGGCGGTTACATAGTTGCTGCAGTAGTACATGGCTTTTGAAGTTGAAAGGTTGAAAAGTTGAAAAGTTGAAAGGTTAAAGTTCCTTTCGATACGGCACCGACGACTGTGCGCCGGGGCGCGTTACGGAAATCGCGGACGCCTTCTGCGCAAAGGCGATGGCGTCGGCGCACGTCCTGCCCTCGGCAAGCGCGACGGCAAACGCGCCATTGAACGTGTCGCCGGCCGCAACGCAGTCGACCGCCTTAACCTTGCGGCACGGATAGAGCCTTCCGCTCGGCTCTCGCTCCGCTCGGCCTGCTTGCTTCCCCATGGGTCGCAAGCGCCCGCAAGGGGCGGTTATGTCGCCGCAATAGGCGCCCTTCGAGCCCATCGTGATGACGACGTGCCCGACGCCGCGCTTCTTGAGGACGCCAGTCGCCTTTGCCGCGCTTGCGGCATCGACGACCTTCACGCCGGTCAGCAACTCCGCTTCCGTCTCATTAGGCGTGATCCAGTCGACAAGCGGATATAGCGACTTGGGAAGCTTCTGCGCAGGAGCCGGGTTGAGAACAACCGGAACGCCCGCGTCATGCGCAACCTTCGCCGCCCACTCGACCGTCTTGAGTGGCGTTTCGAGCTGCATGACGAGCGCCGCCGCACCTTCGATATCCTTCCTGAACGGCGTGACGTCCTTTGGCGAAAGCGTGCCGTTCGCGCCAAGTGCGACGGATATGACGTTCTGCCCCTTCGAATCGACGAGGATGAGCGCCGTTCCGGACGCTTCCTTCCTGTCGACGACAAGGCGCGGCAATATGCCGTCGCGCCTGAGCCGCGTCGCTGTCTCGCGTCCTAAGAGATCATCGCCGACTTTGGCGATGAAGATGCAAGCGCCCTTCTTCGCGGAGAGCCGCGCCACGGCGACCGCCTGGTTCGCACCCTTTCCGCCCGGGTTCATGAGGAAGCTCCCGCCGCACACTGTCTCGCCGGGCACGGGAATCTTCTTCCCCGCAATTACCATGTCGGTGTTGGTCGACCCAAGAACTACTATTTTTTTCATGATGCGGCAATTTTAGCATTATTCGCCATCCACTTCAATGCGCAAGCGCGATAAACCTGCTTTGGCAGGTTGATGAAGCAATTGCAAAATATGCTATAATGCCAGCATGGACAAGCCAGAAGCAAAGTACCTCTTGACAGCAGAAGCGCTCAAGCGCGACATCCTCGCCGGGAAGTACGAGTCGCAGGAACGGTTCCCAAGCGAAGAGTCTCTCGTGCGCCGATTCGGGGTGAGCCGTCCGACCATCGAACGCGCCCTCCGAGAGCTGAAGCGCGAAGGCCTTCTCGAATCTCGTTCCGGCTCGGGGTCGTATCTCACTTTCGCCGCGCGGAACGCGACAGGCGCAATCGGCGTCATAGCGCCCGACTACCGCAAGATAGACTTCTTCACGCGCCTGTGCGACGCCATCGCGGAGGTTGCCCATGCGAAGGGATACGACGTGCTCCTGGGCGACGGCTCAGAGCCCGAGGCCACGGCGGACAGGGGCAAGTGGGCCGTATCGCTCGCAAAGGCATACGTGGAGCGTCGCATCGCCGGAGTCCTCCTCGAACCGGTGGACCTTATACCAGACTCATACGACATGACAAAGAAGGTGCTGGGCATCCTCTCTGCGAAGAAGATTCCAGTGGTGCTGCTTGACCGCGACTACCTGCCCTTCCCGGCAAGAAGCAGCTACGACCTCGTGGGAATCGACAACTTGCAGGCCGGCTACCGCATTGCCAGCCACCTCATCAAGGGCGGCGCGAGAAATCTTCGCTTCGTCACGCACCCAAACTACGCCAACACGATACGCGGACGAATTCAGGGAGTAGCGCAGGCAGCGATTGACTCAGGCCTCAAGTGGACGAACAAATATGTCATCGAGAACGACCCTTCCGAACGGGCCTTCTTCGCAAAACTCATGCACGGCAAGGATCCGCCCGACGCCTTCGCCTGCCGTAACGACCCTACCGCAGCGCGACTCGTGCAGACGCTTTCGAGACTTGGGGTTTCAGTCCCGGAAGACGTTCGCGTCGCAGGATTCGACGATGGCGAGATCGCGCGTCTGATGAACCCTCCGCTTACCACCATACGACAACCGGTAAAGACGCTCGCCGGGATATCGGTCGCGTCGCTCATGCAACGCATCCGCACTCCAGGCCTCGCACCGCGCGCAATCCTTCTTGACGCCGACTTGGTCGTCCGCAGCACCTGACCGCGCCGTCAAGATTGTTCCGCACAGGATTCTCATTTTCCGTTATCCTACCTTTGTTCGCCGCGCTCGTTGTGGTCCGCATTTGCGCTATCTTGCCGAATCATGCGCTCTTCCGACAAAAATCACAATCGTCGAAGGGGTTTCTCCCCGCAATTTCGTCGGGCAAGACTCCCGCACATCGGTCACCCTTTGCACGGCTTGCTCGGCCCTTCGGGCTATCCCCTCGCTTCGCTCGGCCCTCACTGCGTTCGGCGGGTATGTCCTAATCGTACGTCGATTTCTTTAC
>ONVK01000105.1 GCA_900321255.1 uncultured Lentisphaerota bacterium
GACATGGAGGAGGGGATTTCGCACGAGGCGTGCTCCTTCGCGGGCACGCTCGGCCTCGGCGGCCTCGTGGTCGTCTACGACGCCAACGACATTACGATCGAGGGCCACGCCACGCTCGCGATGAAGGACGACACGCAGGCGCGCTTCACGTCGTATGGCTGGAAGGTTTTCACGTGCGACGGACACGACTTCGACGCCATCCGCGCCGCGCTTGATGCGGCTGTCGCGGTGTCCGACGCGCCGGTCCTGGTCATCTCCCGCACGCACATCGGCCAGGGAGCGCCCACCAAGCACGACACGGCCGGGGTGCACGGCGCGCCCCTCGGCGCGGCGGAGCTCGCGGCGACGAAAAGGGCTCTTGGCTACGATCCCGACAAGTTCTTCGCCGTTCCGCAGCAGGCCTACGACCTGTTTGCGCGCCGTGCGGCGGCAGTCGCGCAGGACGCGTCGGCGCGTGGTGCCTGCGAGGCGCCGGCGATTGACGTCGCGAAGCTCACGGCGCTTCTTCCCGCGTTCGACCCGGCGAAGGCCGTGGCGACGCGCGCCGCCTGCGGAATGGTTATGAACGCGCTCGCCGAAGGGTGCGCCGAACTTGTCGGCGGCAGCGCGGACCTCGAGCCGTCGAACAAGACGGGGCTCAAGAAGTACGGCTGGATCTCGGCCGACGACTTCTCGGGGCGCAACATCCACTTCGGAATCCGCGAACTCGCGATGACGTCGATCGTCAACGGCATGGCGGCGTACGGCGGGCTGCGTCCGTTCGGCGCGACGTTTTTCGTCTTCAGCGACTACTGCAAGCCCGCGCTCCGCCTGGCGTCCCTCATGGGCCTGCCGTCCCTGTTCGTCTTCTCGCACGACAGCTTCTACGTCGGCGAAGACGGACCCACCCACGAGCCGGTGGAGCAGATCGCCGCGCTCCGGGTCGTCCCGAACCTCGACGTGTACCGTCCGGCGGACGCCAACGAGACGGGGGCGTGCTGGGTTGCCATGCTGGCCCGCACGGCGGGTCCGAGCTGCATCCTCACGACGCGGCAGAATCTGCCGATACTTGCCGACGCCACGCCGGAGAAGGTGATGCGCGGCGGATATGTCCTTTTTGCGGAGGGCCCGCAGGACGAGCGCACGGTTCTCTTCGTGGCGACGGGATCGGAGGTTCACCTCTGCGTCGCCGCGGCGAAGACGCTTGCCGCGGAGGGCCGCGGCGTGCGCGTCGTGTCGCTTCCGTGTGTCGAGCTTTTCGCGCGCCAGGACGCGGCCTATCGCGCGTCCGTAGTTCCGGCGGCGATGACGCGCCGCGTCCTCGCCGAGGCGGGCGTCGCGAAGGGGCTCATGGAGTTCGCCGTCGCGCCCACGACGACGCGGTATCTGTCGCTCGAGCATTTCGGCGCGTCGGGTCCCTACGCCCGGCTGGCGGACGAGTTTGGTTTCACGCCCGCGAACTGCCTGCGCCTTGCCCGCGAGTTGCTGTGAGCGACGCGCGGCGCGCTCCGTCCGCGACGGAACTTCGCCGTCACCCGAATGGACTATTGATGAAGCGGCGGGTGATTGCGTATAATGATCGCATGAAAATCAAAAATACGCTTGTCGTTTCCGCCTCGTGTGCGTCCCTTGCGGACGGCGCGAGAATCTCCATCTCGCCCGACGCAAAGGGCATGGACATGCCGAAGACGATGTACGGCATCTTCTTCGAGGACATCAACTATGCCGCCGACGGAGGCATATACCCTGAGCTGCTGGCGAACCGCGGCTTCGACTGGAAGACGAAGGACCTCGAGGGATGGGAGGCCGACTACCGCGGCGGCGCGATGGCGCGCATCACGGTGCAGGAGAACGCGCCGCTGCATCCCAACACCGCGCGCCATCTGCGCATGGAGTGCTTCGGACCCGGCACGGGATGCGGCGTCAGGAACAAGGGCTTCCACGGCGTAAGCGTCGAGGCCGGCAAG
This sequence comes from uncultured Lentisphaerota bacterium, assembly GCA_900321255.1. Lineage (GTDB taxonomy): Bacteria > Verrucomicrobiota > Kiritimatiellia > RFP12 > UBA1067 > UBA1067. Next base: position 1,947 of record ONVK01000105.1, read on the forward strand.
AAGTACGACCTCACGTTCTACGCACGGGGGCTCGAAGGGTATGCCGGTGGACTCCGCTTTGTGCTTGAGGACGGACAGGAGGTCGTCTGCGAGGCAAAGCTCGCGAACGGCAAGATGTCCGTCGCGCCGAAGTCTGGTGCGCTCGACCCCGTGGAGCCGGAGTGGCGCAGGCACTCCTTCGTGTTCGCGCCGCAGAAGACCGTCAGGAACGGAACATTCTCTGTCCTTATGGACGCTCCCGGAATAGTCGAGCTCGAGCAGGTTTCGCTCTTTCCGCAGGAGACGTTCAACGGACGCAGGAACGGACTGCGCAAGGACCTCATCCAGCTTCTCAAGGACCTGAAGCCGGGCGTGCTACGCTTCCCGGGCGGATGCGTCGCGGAAGGCGACTGCTTCGAGCGCTGGTTCGACTGGAAGCGCACGGTCGGCGCGCTTGAGCGCCGCGAGACGATCTGGAACACATGGGGCTACTGGCAGTCGTTCGGACTCGGCTACTACGAGTACTTCTGCCTCGCCGAGGACATCGGCGCGGAGCCGCTCCCCGTCTGCCTCGCGGGCATCACGTGCCAGTTCCGCGGACCCAAGCTCGCGCCGCTCGATTCGATGGACTACTTTGCGCAGAGCATCTGCGACCTTGTCGACTTCGCGAACGCCGACCCCAAGAAGAACAAGTGGGGTGCGCTCCGCGCCGAGATGGGCCACCCGAAGCCGTTCAACCTCAAGATGGTCGGCGTTGGAAACGAGAACTGGGGGCAGGACTTCCTCGACCGCTACCTCGCGATCGCAAAGATCGTGCGCGAGAAGCATCCAGAGATAAAGCTCGTCTCTACGGCCGGCGCGTCGCCGATCGGCGGAGACCACGACCTCGCATGGAAGACTCTCACCTGCAAGACCGCCGACATGGTCGACGAGCATTTCTACGCGAACCCCGGATGGATGATGGGGCTTGCGCACCAGTTCGACGGATACGACCGATCGAAGCCGAAGGTGTACGCCGGCGAATACGCGTGCCACGTCGAGGACAAGGCGAACAGCCTATTCTCCGCGCTCTGCGAGGCGGTGTGCATGATGGGCTTCGAGCGCAACTGCGACGTCGTCGAGATGTCCAGCTACGCGCCGCTCTTCGGCAAGATTGGCTGCGAGCAGTGGAAGCCCGACCTCATCTGGTTCGACAACCTCCGCGCGTTCACGACGCCCAACTACCACGTGCAGAAGATGTTCGGCAACAACCTTCCGAGCGTGTACATCCCGTCCGCGCAGTCCGGCGAAGTTGCCGACTTCCATCAGGTCTGCGGATTCGACAAGGCGACTGGCGAGTACGTCGTGAAGTGCGTCAACCTCGCGGCGGACCATGCGCTTGACCTCGTCGTCGACTTTGGCGTGGAGCTTCCCGCAGGAAAGATCAAGGTCGAGACGCTGACGGGCAATCCCAAGGTCGTCAACGACATGGAGAATCCCGTGCGCTGCAGGCCCGAGTCGAAGTCCGTTGCCTTCGCCGGCGGACGCGAGTTCAAGACGAGCCTCCCCGCCTCCTCGCTCACGATCATCCGGGCGAAGGAATGAGTATTTTCGGCGACAGCGGCGTATAGAATAATTGGCGGCGCGGCATTTTGCCGCGCCGCAGTATCATTCCGTTGGGTGATGGCTGGGGAAACTGCGGTTTTGCTACAATGTGGGCATGAAAACTAAATTTGCACTTTCCCTCGCGGTGGCTGCTGCGTGCGTCGCCGCGCTTGCGGAGCCCCTGACCTGCGCATCCCCCGACGGGAAGAACGCGCTCACCTTTGCGCTCGGCGAAAAGGGCGAGCCGACGTATTCGTTCGCCTACCGCGGCAAAAAAGTCGTCGAGCCGTCCACCCTCGGTTTCGACATCAAGGCGCTCGGCAAGGACGCCTTCGACGGACGCAAGCCCGGGGAGCTGAGGACGGGATTCGTCTTCGCGGGAGTGGAGCGCGCGAGCGCGGACGAGACGTGGAGGCCCGTGTGGGGCGAGGAGAGCGAGATACGCGACCGCCACGAGGAGATGCTCGTCAAGCTCGTGCAGAAGGGCACCGGACGCCGCATGGACCTGCGCTTCCGCGTGTTCGACGACGGAATGGGATTCCGCTACGAATTCCCCGCGGATGACGACAACTCCGTCGCGCGGCTCGTTCCGGGCGAGAACATCGCGCCCGAGGGAAAGACTCAGCCGCTCACCCACTTCACGATCGTCGAGGAGCGCACGCGCTTCAACCTTCCGTGCGACGCCACGGCGTGGTGGATTCCGGCGGACTACGAGACGCAGGAGTACCGCTACACGAAGTCGCGCGTCAGCGAGATACCGAGCCTCTTCAAGGCCGCGCCGGACGCTAACCTTTCGTCCACGCTCACCGACTTCCCGGCGGTGCAGACCGCGCTGATGCTCAAGTACGACAACGGACTCCTCGTAAACATCCACGAGGCGGCGTGCGTCGACTACGCGACGATGCATTTGCGGGTAACGGGGAATGGGGAACGGGGAATGGCATTTGAGTCTTCGCTCACGCCGGACGCGACAGGCGCGAAGGGATGGATGCAGACGCCGTGCAAGTCTCCGTGGCGCACTCTGATCGTCGGCGGGAAGGGCGCGGATATCCTCGCTTCGCGCATCACGCTGAACCTCAACGAGCCGTGCGCCATCGAGGACACGAGCTGGATACATCCGGTCAAGTACATCGGAGTGTGGTGGACGATGATAACGGGCGCGAAGAACTGGGCGTACATGCCCGATCCGTCGATGCACGCGGCGAACACGACGAACGTCATGCGCTACATCGACTTCGCGGCGGAGCACGGATTCGACGAGGTCCTCGTCGAGGGATGGGACACCGGATTCGAGGACTGGTTCGGCAAGGAGAAGGACGCGGTCTTCGACTTCGTGACGCCGTATCCCGACTTCGACCTCGAGGGACTCAACAAGTACGCGCACGAGAAGGGCGTGAAGCTGATGATGTACCACGAGACGAGCGCCTCGACGCGCAACTACGAGCGCCATCTCGACGAGGCGTATGCGCTCATGAACCGTCTCGGCTACGACTCTGTGAAGGCCGGATACGTCGGCAACATCCTACCTCACGGCGAAACGCACTACTCTCAGTGGAGCAACAACCACTACCTCTACTGCATAAAGGAGGCCGCGAAGAGGAAGATCATGGTGAACCAGCACGAGGCGGTGCGTCCGACCGGACTCTGCCGCACTTGGCCGAACCTCATAGGCAACGAGGCCGCGCGCGGAACGGAGTACGAGTCGTTCGGAGGCAACAACGCCGACCACACGACGATACTTCCGTTCACGAGGCTTGTGGGAGGCCCGATGGACTACACGCCCGGCATCTTCGAGACGGACCTTTCGAAGATATGCTCCTGGAAGAAGCAGCGCATCTCCTCGACGCTCGCGGGGCAGCTCGCGCTCTATGTCACGATGTTCTCTCCGCTGCAGATGGCGGCGGACGTCCCGGAGAGCTACGAGAAGCGGCTCGACGCCCTGCAGTTCATCAAGGACGTTCCGTGCGACTGGAATGAGTCGCGCTACCTCGAGGCGGAGATCGGCGACTACCTGACGATCGTCCGCAGGGCGAAGGGCAAAGACGAGTGGTACCTCGGGATGAAGACGGACGAGAATGCGCACGCGGCGGAAATCAGGCTCGACTTCCTGACGCCCGGAAAGGCCTACGAGGCGACGATCTACGCCGACGCGCCGGACGCGGTGTACCGCACAGAGACGGCGGGCAACTACGTCATCGAGAAGCGCACAGTGTCGTCTGCCGACACCCTGCGCCTCCGCGCGGCGCCCGGCGGCGGCGCGGCGGTTTCGTTCAAACCTAATCGCGTGGCGGCTAGTTCTCGATGATGCCGCGCGAGATGGCGAGAGTGACCGCTTCCGTGCGGTCGCTTACGTCCATCTTCTCGAATATGTGGCGGAAGTGCGTCTTGACGGAATTGACGCTGATCCCGAGCATCTCGGCCACCTCGGGGCTCGAGAACCCCTTGGCGGCGAGCTGGATGATGGAAATCTCGCGCGCGGAAAGGCTCTTGACGCCCTGCCGCATGTCGAATATCCTCTGGATGTCTTCGGGTATGTATCTCCCGCCCGAGGCGATTTCCCTGACGGCCTTCGCTATTTCGGCCGGACGCGAGTCCTTCGGGATGTAGCCGTTCGCGCCGAGCTTCAGCGCGCGGAAGATGTCCTCCTCCAGCTCGCTCGTCGTCAGCATGGCGACCTTTGCGTCTGGATGTGACTTTCGCAGCGTCTCAAGCGCGTCAAGCCCGCTGACCGACGGCATCCTGATGTCGAGCAGCAGGACGTCCGGTTTGGCCTTTTCGTAGAAGCCGAGTATGTCCTCCGCGCTTTCCGCCGTCGCGACGACCTCCATCCCCTCGGCGCGCGAAAGGACGAACTTGAGGCCTGCGAGGACTACGCTGTGGTCGTCAACTACTGCTACTTTCGTCATGTCTTGATCTCCAGCCTAACGGATGTTGTGCGCCGCTTGGACGCAAAAGAGACGGTGAAGCCGCTTCTGCGCGCGCGTTCGCGCATTCCGGAGAGTCCGAAATGGCCCGCTTCCGGACCGAGCGCGTGCTGCGTGTCGAAGGGCGTTCCGTTGTTCACGATCCTGAGCTCGAACTTCTTCGGCCCTCTTGCGTCGCTTGCGATCAGGATGCGCGTGGCCTTGCCGTGCTTGATTGCGTTCGTGACGGACTCCTGCACGACGTAGAGGATGTCGGAGAAGAGCGCTTCGGGCAGGGTCTCCGGAAGTCCCTTTAGGATGGCCTCTACGCGAACGGCGGTGGTGGATGCGAGTTTCTGCACAAGCGACATCAGCACGTCCTTCGGGCGCTTCTGCGTTAGTTCGTCGATTCTCAGGTTCCAGATCGTCTCGCGAATTTCGCGCTTTGCGGTGACGAGGATGTCGCGTGCAAGTTCGATGGGCTTCAGCTCTTCCGGAGCCGGCGATCCGGCCTCGGGCAGCATGCTGTCGAGGTAGAGCCTTGCGCCCGCGAGGTGCTGCTCGATCGAGTCGTGCAGGTCCGCCGCCATCCTGCGGCGCTCGGCGATGACGGCCTGCAGCCGGCTTTTCGTCTGGTGCGCCCTGTAGAGCTTGAACGAAAGTGCGGCTACGACGACGAGAAGCAGCCACGGGGCGTATCTTGCGGCCTTTGACGCCTTGTAGGCGACAAACCTGCGCTTGAACGCCGCATCGGGGATTATGGTTATTGCGTTCTCGTCTGGCAGCCTGATGTCGATTTTCGGCACTTCGCCATCGGGCAGGTCGATGTCCAGGGTTATGAGGAATCCCTCAAGCTCGACGTTCGGGCGCAGGGACAGCTTCTCCGAGAGTTCCTTGCTTGCGTATCCCTGAAGGCTTGCGGACATCATGGTGCCTTCGCAGTCGATGTCGAAGTCCGTGAACGCCCAGTCCCTCGGGATGACGTTAAGGACGCGCGCCTTCAGG
>ONVK01000146.1 GCA_900321255.1 uncultured Lentisphaerota bacterium
GGCATCTCCTTTACAAGCGTCGGCTCGCCGCCTGTGAGGACGACGCTCTTCGGCCTGTACTGGCCTATTTCCGCGACAAGGTCGCCAAGCGACAGTGAAAAGCGCTTCGCGACGTCGGTGTCGCACCACGGACACGAAAGGTTGCAGCCGGCGAACCGCACGAAGACGCATGGCCGCCCCATGTTGCGGCCTTCGCCCTGAAGAGACTCGAAGATCTCGACGAGGTCGTACGTCACAGCTTCTTGAGGACGGAGCGGATCGAGCGCTCGCGGGCCTCGACGGACTCGCAGAGGCGGAACTGCACGCGCGCGCGGTTGAGGTTCTGCTCCGGCTGCGTCGTCTTGAAGTAGACGTTGCCGGCGAGATAGTCCTGGAAGAAGCGGAGCCCGAGCTCGAAGGGAAGAAGCCGTATCGAGTCGTACAGGTACGCGCGGTCGGCGTCGGTGAGGAACGAGCCCGCCTCGCGCATGTAGCCCTTGCAGAACGCCGTCGCAAGGTCCTCGTCGAACACGACCTTCGCGAGGTTCGTCTCCTCTTCGCCCGCGGGATTGCAGATTGACCTGAGCGCGTCGCCGAAGTCGAGGTGGATGAGACCGGGGCTTACGGTGTCGAGGTCGATCATCGCCGTGCCCTTGCCGGTCACGTCGTCGATCATGATGTTGTTGACCTTCGGGTCGCCGTGGAACATGCGCTTCTTGAGCTCGCCCTTCTTCTGCGCCTTCTCGAGGCAGAGCGCGAGGCCGCGGCGCTCCTCGATGAACTTCGCGAGTCGCTTCGCCTCCATCGAGGACCTCAGGAGCTCCTTCGCCTCCTTCGACTTGAGCGTCTGGTCGTACTTCTTGAGGTAGCCGCTCGTGATGTGGAAGCCGGGAAGCGGATCCTTGATCTCCTTCGGGTCCATGTCGCTGATGAGATAGTGAAAGTGGCCGAGCGCGGCACCGCACTCCATCGCGTGTTCGGGCCCCTGCGCGACGTCGAACGCGTGCGCCGACATGATGCGCGTGATGACGCGCCAGACCTCGCCCTTGTCGTCGACGACAAAATCCTTGGAATCCTTCGCCTTGATGATGCGCGGCATCTGCCACACGCGGTCGTCGCGCCCCTTCTGCGCGTCGTCCTCGAGCTTCTCGTGGCAGTGGCGCGTGAGGTTGTGCATGTTCTCCATGATCACCTCGGGCTTGGGGAAGACGTTCTTGTTCACGCGCTGGAGGATCACCTGCGTCTCGGTGAACGTGTTGCGGTAGATGGCGAGGAACGTGTCGTTGATGTTGCCGTTCCCGAACGGCTGCAGCGAGACAAGCCGTCCCTTGATGTTGAACTTGTTGATGAGGATCGAAAGTTCCATTTCGCGGTTCCTTTTAGGTCTTGTTCTGTCCTTGGCCGCAAATTATACCAAAAATCCCGCGGCGCGCGGAGATGGCGTCACATCCTGCCGGAGAGCGCGTCGATAAGGTCGCAGAGGCGCTTGAAGGCGTGGCCGAGATCGTCGTTCGTCACCTTGAACATGTATTCGCCGGCGCGGGCGATCTCGCCTTCGGCGTTTGCGAGGCGCTTTTCGATGACCTCCTGCGAGTCCGTGCCGCGCCCTTCGAGGCGGCGGCGGAGCTCCTCCATGTCTGGCGGGAGAAGGAAGATGTCGACGTAGCCGATCTTGAGCGGGTCGTTGTTGGGGAGAGCGCGCACGTAGTCGCGCACCTTCGCGGCACCCTGGACGTCGATGTCGAGGATCATCGAGTTGCCCTCGGCGAGGACTTCCTCGATGGGGGCCTTAAGCGTGCCGTAGTAGTTGTCGTGCACCTTGGCGTACTCGATGAACGCGTTTTCGCGGATCAGCTCCTCGAAGCGCTCCTTCGTCTTGAAGTGGTAGTCGAGACCGTCCTCCTCCTCGCCGCGCGGCGCGCGCGTCGTGCACGAGATCGAGTAGACGATGTCGTGGTACTCCTGGAGGAGCATGTCGATGAGGGTGGACTTGCCGCAGCCGGAAGGCGCGGACATCACGATGAAAAGCGGCTTTGTCTTCATAAAACCCTGTGCCTTTGTGTCCCTGTGTGAGATAATCAGAAAAACCTCCGCAGTCGCCAGGCGATCTTGAGGGATTCCCTCGCGATTCCGGCGGTGATCTTGGAGTAGCCGGCGACGCGGTCGGTAAAGGCGATTGGAATCTCCTTTATGGACAGCCCCGCCTTCCACGTCCTGTGGTTCATCTCCAACTGGAAGGAATACCCCGCCGAAGCAACGGTGGCGAAATCGATCTTCTCGAGCGTCGTCTTCCTCCAGCACTTGAAGCCGCCGGTCGGATCCCTGACCGGCATTCCGGTGACGGTGCGGATGAAGATTCCGCCGGCGCGCGAAATGAGGCGGCGCTTGAACGGCCAGCCAGGAGTCGAGCCGCCGGGAACATACCGCGAGCCGATGACGAGGTCTGGGAATTTTTTCTCGTCGTCGGAGTTGCCTGATTGCCTGGAGGAAATCGGCGTGGAGATGGCCTCGACAAGGCGAGCGACGTCCTTCGGATCGTGGCTGAAGTCGCAGTCCATCTGGACGACAAGTTCCGCGCCGAGTTCGAGCGCCTTCGCGAAGCCCGCGACGTATGCGCGGCCAAGACCTTCCTTCTTCTCGCGGTGCAGGACATGGATGCGCGGCTCCTTCGCCGCGAGCGCGTCAAGAACCTCGCCCGTTCCGTCGGGAGAGTTGTCGTCGACGAA
>ONVK01000104.1 GCA_900321255.1 uncultured Lentisphaerota bacterium
CCTCGCCTCAGGCGAATTCCCCGATTTGATGATGGGCCCGTCGGGGCAGCTCTTCAACCATTCCGACTCGGGGAGGGGACGCGGACTTCTTGCGCCTCTTTGGTGGTATGCGCGGGAGCTTGGCCGTCCCGATCTTGTGACGACGGAACGGAAGGTTGGCTTTGCGAACTATGCCCATGCTCCGGCGATGAACCGGAATCCGCATTCGTGCGAATTCTGCTTCATACCGCTTATCTGGATGGTAGACGTGCCGACCGTGTCTACGGCTTCCAAAACGCCGCTTTCGTGGTGGTCGGGGAGCACTGTTCCCATCACCGTCCAGACGGCGAGCCGCGACGATCCGGACGCGATCTGGGTTGCGATGAAGGGCGGAACGGCGCAGGCGAGCCATGCTCACGCGGACCAGGGTTCGTTCGTTCTCGACGCGCTCGGCGAACGCTGGGCGGAGGACCTTGGCGGCGAATCGTACGGAATTGGCGAGGCGGAGCACGGAATGAAGTTCTGGGACTCTTCCAACGAGTCTCCGCGCTGGAAATACTTCCGCCTCGGCCCGCAGGGGCACAATCTCGTCACGATCGAAGGCGAGAAGCCAAATGTCGGCGGTTTCGCGGCGCTCAACTTCTGCCGCTCCACGAAGAGGAAGAGAGATGCAATTTGCCACCTCTCTGCGATTCATCCATCCGCTTCGAGTGCCAAACGGACGGGGTCCCTCGCCAAAGACGGAAAGAGATATGTGATCCGCGATGCGTTCAGCGGCGTCAAGCCCGGCACGACGTTTGTCTGGCGCATGAACACCTACGCGAAGCCGAAGATCGACGGAAGGGAGGTCGTCCTCGAGAAGAACGGCAAGCGACTGCGGCTTGAGGCGAGCGCAGGCGAATGGTCGACGTTCGTTCCAGAACTTCCCAAATCAAATCCCGACCCGAACCTCGTCCAGCTACAGCTCCGCGTCATCCCTGTCGGAAAGGACAGCTCCAAATGATAATCATACTAAAGAAAGACGCCGCTGAGTCGCAGGTCAACGGGCTTCTTGCGCTTCTCGAGTCAAAGAACATCCAGCCGCATGTCTCGCGCGGATCGCTGCAGACGATAGTCGGCTGCGTTGGCGACGTAAGCCATCTCGACCCGGGGATTCTCGAGGCGCTCGACGGCGTCGAGTCGGTCCAGCGCATCCAGGAGCCGTTCAAGGCCGCGAACCGCAAGTTCCACCCCGACGACACCGTCGTGGACTGTTCCGGCGCGAAGATAGGAGGCGGTAATTTCGCCGTTATCGCGGGACCCTGCAGCGTCGAGTCCGAAGAGCAGATCGTCGCCGTCGCGAAGGCGGTCAAGGCGTCTGGCGCGACGATGCTTCGCGGCGGCGCCTTCAAGCCGCGCACCTCCCCGTATGCGTTCCAGGGGCTCGGCAAGCCGGGCATAGACATGCTCCTCACGGCGAAGCGCGAGACAGGGCTCCCGATCGTGACCGAGCTTATGGACTTCAAGGACATCGAGCTTTTCAACGACGTCGACGTCATCCAGATCGGCGCGAGGAACATGCAGAACTTCAATCTCCTGAAGGAGGTCGGCTCCTACACGAAGAAGCCGGTTCTCCTGAAGCGCGGCATGTCGGCGACGCTCCAGGAGCTCCTCATGAGCGCAGAGTACGTCATGGCGAGCGGCAACGAGAACGTCATCCTCTGCGAGCGCGGCATCCGCACGTTCGAGACGGCGATGCGCAACACGCTTGACCTCGCCGTGGTGCCTTACCTCCGCGGGCGCACGCATCTGCCGATTGTCGTCGACCCGTCGCACGCGACTGGGCACGCGTATCTCGTCGAGCCTGTTTCCGTCGCGGCGGCCGCAATCGGCGCGGACGGGCTAATAATCGAGGTGCACAACGATCCGCCGCACGCGAGGTGCGACGGTGCACAGAGCCAGACGCCCGAGATGTTCGACGCGACCATGAAGAAGATTCGCGCCGTCAGGGGAAACATGTAGTATTGCCATATTCCGCCGATTGCGGTATAATGTCCGCAAACAGATGACAAGCAACGACGAGTATGTAATCCAGATCCTGATCGAACGCGGGTTCCTGACCCAGGATCAGGTCGATGCGGCCGCGAAGTCGATGAAGGCCGAGAACGAGACGACTCTTGACGTTCTCGTATCCGGCGGCACGATTGGCGAGGACGAGGTTCTCGGCACGGTCGCCGACCAGTTCGGGCTCAAGTACTGCCACGTAAATGCCGACGCGATCAACCCTGAAGTGGTCAAGAAGATTCCCGCCGACATCGCGAAGAAGTACGGCGTGGTGCCGGTGGTGGCCGACGATGACTCCATCACCGTCGCGCTCTCCGACCCGATGGGATACGACGCGATCGACTCCCTCAGGTACGTTCTCCACGGGCAGGACGTCCAGGCGGTGATCGCACCGCGCGCCGAGGTGCGCGCAGCGATGGCGAAGATCTACGCCGATGACGAAAACGCCGATGTGCAGACGCGCGGCGAGGACGATGGTTCCGCCGGGGACGAGGCGGGCGACGATTCGGCCGTCATCAAGCTCGCCAACCTCATCATCACAACGGCGATCAAGATGAAGGCCTCCGATATCCACATCGAGCCGATGGAGAAGGAGTTCCGCGTCCGCTACCGCATAGACGGCGCTCTCCGCAAGATGGACTCGCCGCCGAAGCGCCTTCAGGGCGCGATCATCTCGCGCATCAAGATCATGTCGAAGATGAAGATCTCGGAGAAGCGCATTCCGCAGGACGGACGCATCCAGATCACCGTCGGAGGCAAGGACCTCGACCTCCGCGTCTCGTCTGTGCCGACGAACCACGGCGAGTCGATCGTCATGCGAATCCTCGACAAGTCGAACCTCTCGCTCGGCCTCCCGCAGCTCGGCTTCCTCACCGACGACCAGTCGACCTTCGAGCGCCTCATCAAGCTTCCTGACGGCGTCGTGCTCGTGACGGGCCCTACTGGCTCGGGCAAGACGACGACGCTCTACGCCTGCCTCGGGCAGATCAACACTCCAGACAAGAAGCTCATCACCGTCGAGGACCCTGTCGAATACCAGATGTCCGGCATCAACCAGGTGCAGGTCAACAAGGATGTCGGCCTCGACTTCTCGGCGGCGCTTCGCTCGATTCTCCGCCAGGCGCCGAACATCGTCATGATCGGCGAGATCCGCGACGCCGAGACGGCCGACATCGCGATGGAGGCCGCGCTCACGGGCCACCTCGTGTTCTCGACGCTTCACACGAACGACGCGCCCTCTGCCGTCACGCGACTTCTCGACATCGGCGTCAAGCCGTTCCTCGTCGCGTCCGCGCTTCGCGCCGCGATGGCGCAGCGACTCGTCCGCGCGATCTGCGAGAAGTGCAAGGAGGCGTACACGCCGACCGAACGCGAGATGAAGATGCTCGGCTCCATGTCGAAGACCGTTCCTGAACGGATGTACCACGGCGTGGGCTGCGACAAGTGCGGGCGCTCCGGCTACAAGGGGCGGAAGGGCATCTTCGAGATATTCAAGGTCGACGACACGATCCAGCGCCTCATCTTCGACCACGCTCCAGCGACGCTTCTCCGCCAGCGCGCACGCGAGATGGGCATGCGCACGCTCCGCGAGGACGGGATGCTCAAGGTCGCGAGCGGCATGACGAGCTTGCAGGAAGTCCTGCGCGTCACGATGGGCGACGCGGACTGACATCGCGGCCGCGTCCTCGCAGCTGATATCGGTTTTTGGTATAATATCCACATGAAAAAAATCATCGCTCTCGTAGCGGCGGTTGCCGCGGTATTCCTTGGCCTTTCGGCCGACAATGCAGAAACCGACAATTCAGAAAAGGGAAAGCCCCTCAAGGTCCTGATGATCGGGAACAGCTTCTCGATCTGCAACCTCTGGCAGATGCCGCAAGTAGCGGAGTCAATGGGCAAGAAGCTCGACATTGCCTCGCTTTACATCGGCGGTTGCTCGCTTGAGCGTCACTGGCGCAACGTCGAAGCTGCCGCCACCAATGCGACGTTCAAGCCCTACCGCTTCGACCGCATAACCTATGGAAAGCATGTTGTAGAGAAGGGCAAGGCGAACATCCCCGACGTGCTTACCATGGACAAGTGGGATGTCGTGACGCTCCAGCAGGCGAGCCACTTCAGCTGGAATCCAGCGACCTACCATCCGTGGGGCGACAATCTTGTCGCGAAGATCCGCGAGCTTGCGCCGCAGGCGAAGATAGTAGTGCAGGAGACATGGAGCTATCCTCCGTGGGACAAGCGGCTCAAGAAGTTTGGCTTCGACCAGGTCGAGATGTACGCGCGCCTCCACGACGCATACGCCGCGTTCGCGGGGAAGTACGGCTTCGACGTGATTCCCGTCGGGACGGCCGCCGAGTTCGCGCCGGACCGGAACACTCTCTTTACTAAGCCCGACTTCCACTTCAACCGAATCGGCGAATACCTTCAGGGGCTTGTCTGGACGGCGAAGCTCTTCGGCGTCGACGTCACGAAATGTCCATACAGGCCGGAATGGCTTGACGCCGCCCGCGCAGAGGAACTCAAGGTCGCGGCGATGGAAGCTGTCCGCGCTGGAGCCGGGGTCCGCCGTGTTTTCCGCGACGCGCGCGTCACGCGTGGCAACACGAACATCCTGAATGTGCAGCCGATCGACGACGCCTCGTGGCTCTGGATGTCGGGCGACAGCGGCTCTTCCCATGGTAAGGTCGATTTCTGGGAGGGCGACCGCAAAGGAAAGAGTGTCGAAGGCGAAGTCTTGTTCCTCAAGTTCCGCAACGAGTTCAACGTCGGCAAAGGCGACGGCACGCTCGTCTTCGACGTCTCGGCAGACGAACGCTTCTACCTCACGCTCGACGGCGAGTTCGTCGCGAGGGGCCCCAACCGCGGCACCGTGGAGAACTGGCAGTACCAGACGTACGTCGTCGACGCTCTCGCGGAAGGTCCGCACGTGATCGAGGCCGTTGTCTGGAAGATCGGCGACTTCGGCCCTCTCGCGCAGCTTTCGTACCGCGGCGGTTTCGTATTCAAGGCGAACGGCGCGTACGACGCGAAGCTGACGACAGGAAAGGGCTCGTGGAAGGTCGGGCGGCTTTCCGGCATACGGCCAGTCGGCAAGGACGCTGGCGCGTGGGGCACGGGCTCGCAGTTCGAGATCATTGGATGCGGCCCGTATTCCGGCGATCCCTCCAGCTGGGCGACGCCCGAGGTCGTGCGCGGCGGTGCCGGTGTGAAGGGGCCGCAGATCTACGGCGGACGGACGAGCGGCTGGATGCTTTTTCCGTCGCAGATTCCTGATCAGACTGAATATCCATGCGTCCCGGGGCGCGTCAAGGCAGTTGCGAAGGGTGCCGAGTTCCGCAGTCAGCATGTATACACGGAGGACGAGGCGAAGGAGACGGTTGACCTCTCGAAGCCGTTCACCGTTCCCGCGAACACGAAGATGCAGCTCGCATGGGACCTCGGCCGCTACTACTGCGCCTATCCCGATGTGACGCTTTCCGGCGGAAAGGACGCAAAGTTTGCGATCTGCTTCGCCGAGGCGTCGCATCGCGGCGACACTCACAAGAAGACGAGCGAGCCGAAGGCACGCGACCTGATAGTCGGACGCTATTTGCCGGCGTTCGGCGACACGTTCGTGAGTGACGGTCGCAAGGGCGCGAAGTTCTCCGCACCGTGGTTCCGCTGCGGAAAGTGGGTTCGCATCGACATAGCGACAAAGGACGAGCCGCTTACGGTCGACTCGGTCGCGATAATCGAGTCGCGCTATCCCGTCGAGATGAAAAGCGTCTTTTCGGCGCCTGACGATCCGTCGCTCGGTGCCATACGCGAAATCTCGGCGCGCGCTATGCAGATGTGCTGCCACGAAATGCTTTTCGACTGCCCGTTCTACGAGCAGCAGATGTATCCGGGCGACACGCGCGTCCAGCTGAACGTCCTTTCGGCGATGTCGCGCGACGACCGCATCATCAAGCGCGCGATCGAAATCTACGACCTCAATACGCGCGACGACGGGCAATGCCCGTTCAACTTCCCGACGCGCGGGCTCCAGGAGGGCGCGAGCTACACGCTCTGCTACCTGCTGATGTACGGCGACTACGTGATGAACCACGCCGACCGCGAGTGGCTGAAAGCGCGACTTCCGGGCTTAAGGAAGTCGATGGCGGGAATGGAGTACTACGAGAACTCAGACGGCCTTCTTGAAAACATCCCCGGATGGAACTTCATGGACTGGGTCGTTGGCTGGGATGGCGACGGAACCGCGCCCGGCTGCCGGTTCGGCGACGGCGTGAACGCGGAGCTCAACCTCTACTGGAACCTCGCGATGCGCTCAGCGGCGCTGACGGAGCGCGCCCTCGGCAACGAGCTTCAGGCGATGTACTGGGAGGATAAGTCCGAACGGCTCAAGCAGGCGATTGTCAAGGCGTTTTGGGACGAGAAGCGCGGCATACTCGCCGATACGCCTGCGAAGAAGGATTTCTCCGAGCACGCTCAGGCGCTTGCGCTTCTTGGTGACGTCCTCGCGGCGGGCAAGGCCGAGACGGCGTTCCGGCATCTCGTCGATGACAAGGACCTCAAGCGCTGCACAGTCTACTTCTCGTACTATCTTTTCGAGGCGTACTTCAAGTATGGCCGCGGCGACCTCTTCCTCAAGCGCCTCGACCTCTGGCGCGACTACGTAAAGAAGGGGCTTACGACGACGCAGGAGGCGCCTGACAGCGGCAAGAACGGGCAGCACGAGTCGAGGAGCGACTGCCATGCATGGGGCGCGCATCCGATC
>ONVK01000100.1 GCA_900321255.1 uncultured Lentisphaerota bacterium
GGTTGTGATTGGCTCGTGATTGTTGGATGGTTGGCGGCGTCAATATCGGGATTGGGAAATGGTTGAAGCCAGCCAACTTTTGTCCGTAATGCCAGAAAAATACGATTCACATGCTGAGAAATACTCTGCTTTGGTTATTCCACGAGGTCGCCACTTTGCCGACTGAAAAAAACAAAGAACTCCCTCTTGCGCGCAAGGGGGAGATTTTGATATAATGCACAAACTTTTATCCCGCACTGTGCACAGTTAACAAAGTGGTCGCTTACCACACTTCAGGCCATTGGGGGAGCAGGTGCATTTCTTCATTCCGGGAAACCGGGGAAAACAAAGGTAAGCCAACAAGATGAGTGCAGAACGCAAAGTATTCGGCCGTCTCCAGGGGATGGCCGAGACGCCACCGGACCTCATTGAGATCCAGACCAAGTCCTACGAGGACTTCCTTCAGGCCGACGTCCCGGCCGCGAAGCGCGAGAACAAGGGCCTGCAGGCCATATTCAAGGAGATATTCCCCGTAATCTCGCAGGACGCGCGCTACTCCCTCGATTTCGTCGGGTATAACCTCGGCGAGCCGAAGAAGAGCTATCTCCAGGCGCTTCTCGACGGCGAGACCTACGCCCGTCCGCTCTTCGCGACGTTCCGTCTCAACGACGCCGGCGAAGTGCGCGAGGAGGAGGTGTTCCTCGGCGACATGCCGATGATGACCCCCGACGGCGCGTTCGTCATCAACGGCGCCGAGCGCGTCATCGTCTCGCAGCTGCACCGCTCTCCCGGCATCTCGACCGAGCGCCAGATCCACGCGAACGGCCAGCCGCTCCTCTCCTGCCGCATCATCCCCGACCGCGGCAACTGGATCGAGGTGATGTTCGACACCAACGACATCATGTGGTGCTTCATGGACCAGCGCCGCCGCCGCAGGAAATTCTACGCGACGACGCTCCTTAGGGCCTTCGGCTACGGCTCCGACGAGAAGCTCATGCAGCTCTTCTACGACTTCAAGAAGCTGCCGACCGGCAAGAAGTACGCCGACAAGGACCTCCGTCTCCTGGTGATGAAGGACGATCTCGTCGACGCGGCCTCGCAGGCCGTTCTCGCACGCCGCTACGACCCCGTCACCCCCGCGATGATGGAGCAGGTCGCCGCCGCGGGCATCGAGCAGGTCGAGGTGGTGGATGTCGCGGTTGACAACGGCACCCTCATCAAGACGCTCCGCGAAGACGCCAAGGCCGGCATCCACAACGAGGAAGACGCCCTCAAGGAAGTCTACAAGCGCATGCGCCCGGGAGACCCGCCCACGGCCTCCAACTCGAAGCAGATGCTTCGCCGCATGTTCTTCGACCTCGCCCACTACGACCTCGGCTACGTCGGGCGCCACAAGATCAACAAGAAGCTGGGCCTCGTCGGCAAGGTCGACGAGAATCTCCGCACGCTCCACGAGTCGGGCATCGACGTGATCGAGGCGATCCGCCTCCTCCTCAAGATCTATGTCGGCAGGGAGCAGGTCGACGACATCGACCACCTCGGCAACCGCCGCATCCGCACCGCGGGCGAGCTTCTCGAGAACCAGTGCCGCCTCGGCCTCGCCCGCACCGAGCGCCTCGTCAGGGAGCGCATGACGATACACGACCCCAACCAGGGGCCGCTCACGCCGCAGCGCCTCGTCAACTCCAAGACGTTCAGCGCCGTCGTCGCCGACTTCTTCGCGAGGAGCCAGCTCTCCCAGTTCATGGACCAGACGAACCCGCTTTCCGCCCTCGCCCACAAGCGCCGCCTCTCGGCCCTCGGCCCCGGCGGCCTCAGCCGCGAGCGCGCCGGCTTCGAGGTCCGCGACGTGCATCCCTCGCACTACGGCCGCATCTGTCCGATCGAGACGCCTGAAGGCCCGAACATCGGCCTCATCTCCAGCTTGGGCATCTACGCGCAGGTCAACCGCTTCGGCTTCATCGAGACGCCGTACCGCAAGGTCGTCGGCGGCAAGGTGACCGACGAGATCGAGTTCCTGCCCGCCGACGAGGAGGAGAAGTTCGTGATCGCCCAGGCGAACGCGCCGCTCACCGCGGCCCGCCGTTTCGCCGAGGATCGCGTCACGTGCCGCTTCAAGACCGAGTTCTGCGACAAGCCCGCGCACGAGGTCCAGTACATGGACGTAGCGCCGATGCAGGTCATCTCCATCGCGGCCGGCCTCATTCCGTTCCTCGAGCACGACGACGCGAACCGCGCGCTCATGGGCGCGAACATGATGCGCCAGGGCGTGCCGCTCATGACGACCGAGCGTCCGTATGTCGGCACCGGTCTCGAGGGCGTCTCCGCCAAGGACAGCCGCGTCATCGTGACGGCTCTCGAGAGTGGCACGGTCGCCTACGTCTCGGCCGATTTCATCATGGTCACCAAGGACGGCTCGCTTCCGCCCGGCAAGGCCCAGTTCGAGCACGACCCCGAGAAGGGCGTGTGGCGCTACGACCTCCAGAAGTTCCGCCGCTGCAACTCCGGCACGTGCTTCAACCAGAAGCCCATCGTCAAGAAGGGCCAGAAGGTCAAGGCCGGCGACTGCCTCGCAGACGGCCCCGCGACAGACCAGGGCGAGCTCGCTCTCGGTAAGAACCTGCTCGTCGCGTTCATGAGCTGGCGCGGCTACAACTTCGAGGACGCGATCCTCGTCAACGAGCGCCTTGTGCGCGAGGATGCGTTCACGTCGCTCCACATCGTCACGTTCGAGTGCGGCGCGCGCGACACGAAGCTCGGTCCCGAGGAAATCACGCGCGACATCCCGAACGTCAGCGAGGACGCGCTCAAGAACCTCGGCCCCGACGGCATCATCCGCGTCGGCGCTGAAGTCAAGCCCGGCGACATCCTCGTCGGCAAGGTCACGCCCAAGGGCGAGACCGAGCTCTCCCCCGAGGAGAGGCTCCTCCGCGCGATCTTCGGCGAGAAGGCCGCAGACGTCCGCGACACTTCGCTCACCGTTCCTCCGGGGACGGCAGGCGTCGTCATGGGCGTGCAGGTCTCGACGAGCGCTCCGACGGGCGCGGTGGACGAGAAGAAGTCCAAGCGCGCGAAGAAGGACGCCGAGAAGCGCCGCAAGAACCAGCTCGCCAAGCTCGAGAAGGACCTCGTCGCGAAGCTCGTCTCCGAGATCATGAACGAGAAGCTTCCGGTCGACGTCACCGATACGGAGACTGGCGACGTGATCATTCCGGCGAACAAGAAGATCAAGAAGTCCCAGCTTTCGATGCTCGCCAAGGCCCATTCCCACTGGGATATGGACGAAGGCCCCGCGAGGGACCGCATCCAGGGCATCATGGATCCGTTCGAGTCCGAGTTCGCGGCCATCGAGGATGCGTCCGGCGAGGGCGAAGACGGCCTCTTCGGCGATTTCGGCGGTGAAGGCGACGTCGTCAAACAGGTGCGCGTGTTCCTCGTCGACAAGAAGAACCTCCAGCCCGGCGACAAGATGGCCGGCCGCCACGGCAACAAGGGCGTCGTTTCGCGCGTCCTGCCGAGCTGCGACATGCCGTTCCTTCCGGACGGCCGCCCGGTGGACATCGTCCTCAACCCGCTCGGCGTGCCTTCCCGAATGAACCTCGGGCAGCTGTTCGAGACCTACCTCGGCCTCGCGTGCCGCTATCTCGGCTTCCATGCCGCGACGCCCGTCTTCGACGGCGTCCAGGAGAGCGAGATCGACGACCTGCTCGTCAAGGCCCGCCAGGTCCAGGAGAAGGAGGAAGGCGAGCAGAGCTGGATATGCCCCGAGGGCAAGACGGTTCTCTATGATGGCTTCACCGGCGAGCCCTTCGAGCAGAAGGTCGTCGTTGGCGTGATCTACATGCTGAAGCTCCACCACCTGGTCACGGACAAGATCCACGCCCGCGCCGTCGGCCCCTACTCGCTCGTCACCCAGCAGCCGCTGGGCGGCAAGGCGCAGCTCGGCGGCCAGCGCATGGGCGAAATGGAGGTGTGGGCCCTCGAGGCGTACGGCGTTGCCTACGCCCTGCAGGAGCTCCTCACCGTCAAGTCCGACGACGTCCAGGGCCGCACGAGGATCTACGAGTCCATCGTCAAGGGCACGAACGTCCTCGAGTCGGGAATGCCCGAGTCGTTCTCGGTGCTCATCCACGAGCTTCGCGGCCTCTGCCTCGACACCCAGCTCCTGGGCGGCGAGATGGACACGCGGCGCAAGGCCGAAAGCCCGGCGGCGACGCAGCTGCCCGAGGCCAAGGCCTCCGACGACCTGCTCGCGGGCGCGCTCAACCTCCAGTAAGGACTTTCAGGGAGAAACAACGAAATGAACCCTTATAACACTTCCGACATTTTCGGCGGCTCCTTCAACGCCTCCGCGCACTACGACGCGGTCAAGGTGCAGCTCGCCTCGCCAGAGACGATCCGCAGCTGGTCGCACGGCGAGGTCAAGAACCCCGAGACAATCAACTACCGCACGTACCGCCCCGAGAAGGACGGCCTCTTCTGCGAGAAGATCTTTGGCCCGACCAAGGACTGGGAGTGCGCCTGCGGCAAGTACAAGCGCATCAAGAACAAGGGCATGGTCTGCGACCGCTGCGGCGTCGAGGTGACGCTCGCGTCGGTCAGGCGCCAGCGCATGGGCCACATCGAGCTCGCGGTCCCCGTGAGCCACATCTGGTTCTTCAAGTGCTCGCCCTCCAGGATGGGGCTTCTCCTCGACAAGACGACGAGCGAGCTCGAGCGCGTCCTCTACTACCAGGACTGGATGGTCACCGAACCCGGCGGCACGGGCCTCAAGGAAGGGCAGATCCTGAGCGACCAGGAGTATCTCGACGCGCAGGAGAAGTACGTCGACGGCTTCAAGGCCGAGATGGGCGCCGAAGCGGTCAGGAAGCTTCTCAGGAAGCTCGACCTCGACGCGCTCATGAAGGAGCTCGAGGAGCAGATGGAGAACACCCGCTCCAAGCAGAACCGCAAGAAGATCGCCAAGCGCATGAAGGTGGTCGAGGGATTCCGCGTCTCCAACTCGAAGCCCGAGTGGATGGTGCTGGACGTCCTCCCCGTCATTCCGCCGGAACTCCGTCCTCTCGTCCCGCTCGAGGGCGGCAGGTTCGCGACGAGCGACCTCAACGACCTCTACCGCCGCGTCATCAACCGCAACAACCGCCTTCGCAACCTCCTCGCGCTGAAGACGCCCGACGTCATCATCCGCAACGAGAAGCGCATGCTCCAGGAGGCCGTTGACGCCGTGTTCGACAACGGCCGCCACGGCCGCGCCGTGACCGGCCCCGGCAACCGTCCGCTCAAGTCTCTCTCCGAGATTCTGAAGGGCAAGACGGGCCGCTTCCGCCAGAACCTCCTCGGCAAGCGCGTCGACTACTCCGGCCGCTCCGTGATCTGCGTCG
The DNA here is from genome assembly GCA_900321255.1 of uncultured Lentisphaerota bacterium. GTDB lineage: Bacteria > Verrucomicrobiota > Kiritimatiellia > RFP12 > UBA1067 > UBA1067. The sequence continues at coordinate 5,361 of ONVK01000100.1, forward strand.
GTCCGGACCTCAAGTTCCCGCAGTGCGGCATCCCGAAGGAAATGGCGCTCCGCCTCTTCGAGCCGTTCATCATCCGCCGCCTCAAGGAGCTCGGCATCTGCCACACGGTCCGCACCGCCCGCAAGATGATCGAGCGCCACGACGAGCAGGTCTGGGACATCCTCGAGGAAGTCACGAAGGACAAGACCGTGTTCCTCAACCGCGCGCCGACGCTGCACCGCCTTTCGATCCAGGCGTTTGAGCCGGTGCTCGTCGAGGGCAAGGCGATCCGCCTCCACCCGATGGTCTGCACGCCGTTCAACGCAGACTTCGACGGCGACCAGATGGCCGTCCACGTGCCGCTCTCGATCGAGGCGCAGATGGAGTCGAAGCTCATGATGCTCGCGTCGACGTCGATCTTCTCGCCGGCCTCCGGCAAGTCGGTCATGACGCCGACCCAGGACGTCTGCCTCGGCCTCTACTTCCTCACGGTTCCCTCGCAGCAGGACAAGCTCGCCGGCAAGCTCGCCGGCAAGGTTCCCGCGGGCGAGGAGCACCTGCCGCTCTTCAACGACATCGCGGAAGTCGAGTTCGGCATTGCCGAGGGCGCGATCGGGTACCACACCCGCATCCGCCTCAGGAACCCCGACTACGGCACGACGGGCCGTCCCCACGGCGACCCCTCGAAGCGTGTGATCGAGACGACCGCTGGCCGCGTGATCTTCAACAACGTGTGGCCGAAGGAGATGGGCTTCTGGAACGACAAGTGCTCCAAGTCCACGATCGGCAACCTCATCCTCGACTGCCACAAGGTGGCGGGGCATGACGAGACC
>ONVK01000097.1 GCA_900321255.1 uncultured Lentisphaerota bacterium
CGCGATCTCGCTCTGCATAGGCCCCGCCGAGCGCATCATCACCGTCGAGGACTCGCTTGAGCTCAAGCTCCAGCAGAGCCACGTCGTGAGGATGGAGGCACGCCCAGCGAACGCGGAGGGCAAGGGCGAGGTGTCGATACGCGCGCTCGTGAAGAACTGCCTCAGAATGCGCCCCGACCGCATCGTCGTCGGCGAATGCCGCGGAGGCGAGGCGCTCGACATGCTCCAGGCGATGAACACGGGCCACGACGGCTCGCTGACGACAGTCCACGCGAACAGCCCGTCCGACACCGTGGCGCGCCTCGAGACGCTGTGCCTCATGGCCGGCATGGACATGCCCCTCTCCGCGATACGCGCCCAGATCGCGAGCGCCGTCTCCATCATAGTCCAGACGGCCCGCCTCTCCGACGGCTCGCGCAAGACGACCGAGATCGCGGAGGTGTGCGGACTCGACGAGAAGGGCAACGCGAAGCTGAGGACTCTCTTCGAGTTCAAGCGCGAGGGCGTCGACCCTGCTACGCGCAAGGTGCTCGGAAGGCACGTCGTCGTCGCGAAGCCGACGTTCTTCGGCGACTTCCGGCTCCGCGGAGTGGAGCTGGACGAATCGATCTTCGAGGGGGTGTAGGGCATGCCGATCGACCTCGTAATCGCATTCGGAGCTCTTTTCCTGATGGCGGCCCTCGCCGGAATCGCCGTCAGGGGGCTTCTCGCCTCGTCAAGGCGCGAGCGGAACGACGACGTGATGGCGATGGCAGCCCGCGTCGGCGACTCGCGCATGCCCGAGTTCATCGCTGCGAGGATGCGCCGGAGAAGGGCCGAGAAGGTCCGCTCGGAGCTCCCCGACGCACTGGACATGGTGTCCAACTCGCTTTCCGCGGGACTTACGCTTCCGCAGGCGCTTATGCGCAACCTCTCGCACTTCCCGCCGCTCGTCTCGGAGGAGTTCGCCCGCATCCTGTACGATACCAGGCTCGGCTACTCCATCGGGGGCGCGTTCGACAACTTCGCGAAGCGGCTTCCGATCCCGGACGTCCAGATGGTCGTGATCGCGTCGAAGATCGGCGTCGCGCACGGCGGGAACCTCGCGGACAGCTACAGGATGCTGTCGGCGCTCCTCAGGGACAACATGGCGTTCGAGTCGGAGCTGAAGGCGATGACGACCGAGGGGCGCATGCAGGCACTGGTGATGAGCGCGCTGCCCGCCGTCATGATCGTGCTCCTCGGGCTCGTCAAGCGCGATCTCGTCGCCCCGCTCTTCACGACGGGGCTCGGACTTGGGGCGCTCGCGGTCCTCGCAGCGATGCAGCTGTTGGCATACTTCTGGATCCGCAGGATAGTGGACATAAGGGTGTGACGCAATGAAGACAGACATCATAATCGCATTCGCATGTGCCGCCGTGTCTGCGGCGGCGCTGGCGTATCTGCTTGTCCGCGGGCTGCTCGGCTCGGCCGCCGCCGGACAGCGGGGGGCCGGTTCGTCTATACGGACGGTCCTCGCGCCGATTGCGCTCTTCTTCGAGGCCCGCAGGGGGAGGGACATCGAGCTCAACCGCACGCTCGACCGATTCGAGAAGCTTGTGGTCCAGTCCGGCGGAAAGTTCCTCGACGGCGCGACTGCGGGCGAGGTGTTCGCGGCGCGGTTCGTCTTCCCGGTCGCGGCCGTCGCCGTGATCGCGCCGCTCGGGGCTCTCCTTCGCATCCCCGGATTCTTCGTCATGTGCGCCTCGCTGTTCTTCGCGGTGCTTATGTACTCCTATCCGGAGTCCGGGCTCAAGGCCGCCGCGGAGGAGCGCACGCGGCGCTTCACGCGCGACCTCCCGGGCTCGCTGGACGTCATGCGGCTCGTCGCGCAGTCCGGCGGAGACCTCCTTTCCGCCATCCGCGCGGTTATCGACGTGATGGATCCCGGCCCGGTGCGCGACGAGCTTTCGCGCGTCGTCGCGGAGGTGACGATCGGCACGTCCCTCGCGGCCGCGCTCAACAACGTGGCTGCGCGCGTCGGCACGAACGAGGCGAACGCCGTGTTCTCGACCCTCGCCCAGTCTCTCGAGATGGGAACGTCCGTCGCCGAGAACCTGCAGAGCGCGGCGCAGCTCATCCGCCACTCCGCGCGCGTGAGGGCGCAGGCGCAGGCGCAGAAGGCGGTGGTGAACATGTCGTTCCCGCTGCTGCTGCTGATACTGCCGGGAGTCTTCATCGTCCTGTTCGCCCCGCTGGTGATTCAATACATAAACAGGTGACAAGCTATGCAGAAGAACAGTAACAAACCGGTTCTCGTGCCGACGGCCTATTCGTCCCGTGCCGCGCTCTGGACGCTGGCGCTGCTCGTGGTGTTCGGGGCGCTCCTATGGGACTACTGCGCGTGGAGCGCGCTTTCGAAGTCTAGCGCGAAGCTGAAGGAGCCCGTGCAGGAGACCGTCAAGATGCCGCTGTACACGGTCAGGCTCCCGCTGGGGTGGGAGACGTATGCGAAGGACGGCGACGCGCTCGCCGTGTTCCGGAGGAAGGGCGAGGACGTTCCGCTTGTGTTCTGCTTCGCAGAGCGCGGCGAGGGGTTCGCTTTCCACGCGCTGGACGTGAATCCGATCATCGTCTTCCACATCGTCGAGGAGGACATCAGGGCCGCGCACATAGACGGCATGCCGGACCCCATGCCGATGAAGGTGGTAGGGACGGAGCTCCTCACGGTGCGTCCTGGCATCTCCGCCGTCAGGATGCTGTTCGACATCGGAGAGCGCAACGGCGAGGCGATGGTCTTCTACTCCGGAGATGTCCGCTACGTGCTCTGGGGGCTTTGGATGGACGAGGACTTGGCGTCCGAAGAGGATGTGCACCTCTTCTTCCGCCGCATCTTCGACAGCTTCGAGATGCCGGAGCTCTGCGAGCTGATCGACCGGCCCGTCGTAGACTCCAGCACGTTCACGGCCGAGATGAACGCGACGACGCTGCTCCATGTCGGGCGTGAGATAGCGCTGTGGCGCATGTTCGCCGACCGCGCCGAGGCGGAGCCGGAGACGGCTCTCCTTCCGGCGCTGGTACACTACCGCGAGGCGCTCAGGCTGTTGTCGTCGATAAGGCAGGAAAACGTGGCGCTTGGATCCGACGACTTCAAGCTCTTCCAGCGCCTGCGCGAGCGGCGGCGCAGGGACGTAGACGAGTGGTTCGTTGTCCTCGACAAGGCCGTCGCGATGGGGGACTGGGGGAAGGCGCGCAGCCAGGCCCGCTGGATAATGTCGCACGCGACCCTCAACGGCGAACGGCCCGACGTGCGCCGCGCGGCGGACATCCTCGCGACAAAGATACCGGCCGAGGAAAGCGACAACAACGACTGAACCGCAATGACTGGAGTCTGGACATGCAGGAAAAACTGAAGATATTCTCCGCCGACGGAAAGGTTGTGCTTGAGGTCGACCTCGCGGGAGTCGACAAGCCCCTGATGATTCTGTCCGGCGAAAGGCCCGAGCTCGTCGAGACCGTGCCGCCGGGCGCGAATGTGCTCGGTGCGCTCGTGCGCGACGAGGACGGGTGGACGCTCGCTTCCGCGAGGAACGACATGCCGGTGTCGTCCGGTCCGAAGACCGGAACCGACTTCCACCTCACGGCCGGCGTTCCGTGCGCCCTTGGTCCCTGGGCGTTCCGCATCGAGCGCGAAGGCGTCGGAACGGGCACGATCCTCCTCTGGCGCATCGGATCGAGCGCGGTCGCGGCCGATCCGCTCGTGTCGGGGCGGAACATCGTCGCGGCGGGGCTGGGCGGCGCATACTCTGTGAACCCCGCCATAGGAGGCGACGAGCTCTGCTCGATATTCCCGACAGCCGACGGTGTGGACGTCTCGTCGTCGGACGACTCCGCGCAGCGGCTCTCGGTTCCGTTCGCAGCGCTGTTTTCCGTCGGCGGCCTGCAGGGGATGGCGCTCCCGGCGGAGGACGCGGCCAAGGCCATCGCGAGCGGAAGCCCGTTCTCCTGGCCGTCGCGCGGGACGCGCAGCGGGATTATGGCGGCGATGCTCGTCGCCGGGCTCGCCGCGCTCGCCGCGCTCGCCATCGTGAAGAGGACGAGGTCCATCGACGAGCAGGTCGCCGCGCGGCATGGGCCTGAGCTGATCGAGCGCGAGCTTGCCGGGGACGACGCGCAGGACACGGACGAGGATGCGCTTGTCTTCGAGAACTCGTTCTACAGGTCGCTTCCGCTGATACTGAAGCCCGACCGCTCTCCGATAACGCTGGACCTCCTGCGGCGCGGACGTGAGATCGTGGGGAACGTTGGCGGCGTAACGGCCGAGGACAACCGCATGCTGATAGAGGGCATGATCCGCTTCCTCGAGGAGGTTGACGCCATCCAGGCCGCCGCGCACAAGGGCGACTGGGCGATGCTCAAGGACACCCTCGCCTCGGCGGACAGGACGATGTTCACGCGCTGCGACGCGGACCAGTTCTACGACGACGCGCAGAAGATAGCCGACTTCGTGACTGACGTCCTGCCGAAGTTCTTCTTCGCCGTGGCGAACAAGGACGCGTGCACGCTGCAGAACGAGGGAGAGCGGCTGAACGCGTTCTTCGAGGCGCTGAAGGGCAACATGTTCATGGCGGGCGAGATAGTCCGCCGCGAACGCGACGGCGCCCAGGTGCGCTGGGACGCGCTGTCCGACTACATAAAGGCGCGCAAGGCGTTCATGGCCTCCCCCGAGGGGACTTGCGGCGATCTGCGCGACGCCTGGGCTGATCTTGTCGACGCGTTCGAGTCGGACGAGGGGACGTTTGCCGCCATGCTCTCGCGCGAACGATCCGAGCTTACGGAGGCGATCCTCGCCCATTCCAAGGACGCGAAGGCCGCTACGCTCGTCAACCTCAGCTCACTTGGCGAGGCCGTCGGCGTCGAGAACGCGAAGCTTGGGGAATGGCGAAGCCGCGCCGCAGAGTTGCGGCGCGAGCTCCTTGCGAAGTACCGCAAGAAGTACTCGGAATACCGTCTGCGCTCGACAGTGTCGCCCGGAGACCCCGAGGCGCTGGCCATCCTCGACGACATGATCGCAATCGGGCTTGAGGAGAACCAGTTCCACAAGTGGGCGCTTCGCGAGAAGGAGCGCATGACGGGCAAGAAGGGGGAGGACGGAAAATGATCAGGAAGGTTAACATAGCGCTGGCAGTCCTCTTCGTGGCAATGTTCGCCCTGAAGGGGCTCAAGACGGTCATGCAGTCGGGTGAAGCCCCCGTGGCGCGCGAGGAGTCCGCCGAGACATCGGGCGACGTGTCGGACATCGCCCCGCACGTGTACTACGAATACTGGGCCGGCTACACGCTTGAGAACCCGATCTCCAACAGGAACGGCGTGCTTCTCGACATGGTCCGCGCCGTGTTTCCCAACGCGACGTTCAACCTCGTGCACGGAGACGTCTCGAATGTCGTGGAGAGGCTCCGCACCGACAGCCGCGCGGTCGTCGTCGGTTTTGGCGACCACGAGGCGCTCGCGGAATTCCCCGTCGCCCCGACGCCGCTCATGCGCTGTCCGCTCGTTCTGATGACGCTGCGGACGAATCCCTGGCGCTACACCGACTTCTCCTCGCTTACGAATCTCAGGATCGTGGCGAGCGACGCGTTTCTCGACTACACGGACATACGCAGACTCAAGGAACTCACAGGAAGGGGCGGCGCGCATCTCAGCATCATGCCGGACGACGTAACCAAGGTCGCCATGGCCCAAATGCTGCTGAAGGGCGGGGCGGACGCGATGGTGATTGCGGATCTCCACAACGCCGAAGGGGCGTCGAAGGACGGCCTCACCTCCATGCGCTTCATCCAGAGCTTCCGCAAGTCCTCCGTTGTCGCGTCCGAAGGAACGCTCCTGTACGTGTCCGGGCTGGACGCGGACTTCGCGAAGCGGGTGATCGACGACTTCGAGAGCGGGATACGCCGCATCGACGCGTCGGGCGAGCTTCGCCGCATCTGCGAATACTACGGAACGCCGTACGAGCCGCTTCATGCGCCGGACCCTGAGGCCGCCGAGACTCCATGACATGCATGGCGCTTTTGGCCCCGCGCAACTTATCCTTGACTAACAACAGTCGAATAGGGTAGAATCTGCATCAATACCGAGCGAATTTTCAGTTCGAAAACAAGGACAGTAAAAACATGAGCGAAAAACTCGAAACGATGACGCCTGAACTCAAGGCATTCATCGAAGAATGGAAGTCGAAGCCGGGCAACCTCATCATGGTGCTGCACCGCGTCCAGCAGACATACGGGTACATCCCGCGCAACATCGCGATCGACATCTCCCAGATGCTCGACGTGCCGCTGGCGAAGATCTACGGCGTGGTGACGTTCTACAACTTCTTCCGCCTGCAGAAGGCCGGCAAGTACAACGTCCAGGTGTGCCTCGGCACCGCGTGCTACCTACCTGCGCGGCGGCGACGACATCATCAAGGAGTTCGAGAAGAAGCTCGGCGTCGGGCTCAACGCGACGACGGACGACGGCCTCTTCTCCGTCGAGGCCGTCCGCTGCCTCGGCTGCTGCGGCCTCGCTCCTGTCGCGGTCGTCAACGGAGAGGTCCACGGCAAGCTCGAGACGAAGGACGTCGACGGCATCATCGCCCAGTATCGCAAACTTGGTTAAGGAGAATCGAAAATGGCAAAGCTTACATTGGCAGACCTGCGCAAGATGCGCGAGGAGAAGCAGAAGGCGCTCGACATGCGCGACTCGTCCAACAAGGACGTCCAGGTCGTCGTCGGCATGGGCACGTGCGGCATCGCCGCGGGCGCGAAGGAGACGTTCACCGCGCTCATCGACACCCTTTCCGAGAAGGGGCTCACCAACGTCCTCGTCAGGCAGACCGGCTGCATGGGCCTCTGCCACTCCGAGCCGACGGTCGAGGTCGTCGTTCCCGGAATGCCGACCGTCATCTACGGGCATGTCGACGCCGCGACGGCGAAGGACATCGTCGCGAAGCACATCGTCGGCCACGAGCTCATCGAGGGCAAGATCCTCGACAAGCCGAGCGTCGACATCGTGAAGAACGCTTAAGGAGTCACTGAAATGGCATACGAATCATACGTACTGGTCTGCGGCGGAACTGCGTGCTGCTCCGGCGGCGCCGACAAGATCGTCGAGGCGTTCGCGAACGAGCTCGAGGCCGCCGGCCTCAAGGAGAAGGTGCAGGTCGTCACGACCGGCTGCCTCGGCTTCTGCGAGCAGGGCCCGATCGTCAAGATACTTCCCCAGGGCACGTTCTACGTCCAGGTCAAGGCCGAGGACGTGAAGGAGATCGTCGCCGAGCACCTCGTGAAGGGCCGTGTCGTGCAGCGCCTCTGCTACGACCCCGAGCAGGCGAAGAAGCTCGTCGCCGAGGCGAACATCCCGTTCTACCAGAAGCAGTACCGCATCGTCCTCAGGAACTGCGGCGTGATCGACCCCGAGAAGATCGAGGACTACATCGCGCGCGACGGCTACAAGGCGATCGAGAAGGTGCTCTTCGAGATGACGCCCGAGCAG
>ONVK01000046.1 GCA_900321255.1 uncultured Lentisphaerota bacterium
ATTGTAAATTCGGCCACCGCCTCACGAACTACGACGCGCATTGCTTCATATTGCTGCCTCGGCAAAATTTTCCGCCGTGTGCGCAGGAATCTGAAAAAACCCGTGTGCTTTCCGCGCATTTTCCCGTCCACAGCCGCCGCGGTTTTGGTATAATATCCGCCCGATTGCAAATCATTTTCAAATTGAAAGGCAGTTGGTATGAAGCGAGCGGACATTGACAAGGTCCTCATCATCGGCTCCGGTCCCATTGTTATCGGGCAGGCCTGCGAATTCGACTATTCCGGAACGCAGGCGTGCAAGGCCCTGAGGGCCTGCGGATACAAGGTCGTCCTGGTGAACTCGAACCCCGCGACAATCATGACGGACCCGGTGATGGCGGACGCCACTTACATCGAGCCGCTCAACGAGGCGCGTCTCGAGCAGATAATCGAGAAGGAGAGGCCCGATGCCATTTTGCCGAACCTCGGCGGGCAGACGGGCCTCAATCTTTCCATGGAGCTCGCCAAGAAGGGCATCCTCGACAAGTACGGCGTGAAGGTCATCGGCGTCAACCTCGGCGCCATCGAGCGCGGCGAGGACCGCGAGATCTTCAAGGAGACGATGCAGAAGCTCGGCATCGAGACGCCGAAGTCTGGCATCGTCCACTCCGTGGAGGCGGCTCTCAACCTCGTCCACGACACGATCGGCTACCCGGTCGTCGTCCGTCCCGCGTACACGATGGGCGGAGCCGGCGGCGGCTTCTGCTACAACGACGAGGAGCTGCAGACGATCTGCGCCCGCGGACTCGACGCCTCGCTCACGCACCAGTGCCTCATCGAGGAGTCGATCCTCAACTGGGAGGAGCTCGAGGTCGAGGTTGTTCGCGACGCGAAGAACCAGATGATCGCGGTGTGCTTCATCGAGAACATCGACGCTGTGGGCGTGCATACGGGCGACAGCTTCTGCGCGGCGCCGTTCCTCACGATCTCCAAGGACCTCGAGGAGAGGCTCAAGCGCGACGCGTTCAAGATCGTCGCAGTTCGCGCACGATCCGAAGACGGGCCGCGTCGTGATCATCGAGATCAACCCGCGCACCTCGCGCTCGTCGGCGCTCGCCTCGAAGGCGACCGGCTTCCCGATCGCGCTCGTCTCCGCCAAGCTCGCCTCGGGCATGACGATGGACGAGATCCCCTACTGGCGCGACGGAACGCTCGAGAAGTACACGCCGGACGGGGACTACGTCGTCCTCAAGTTCGCGCGCTGGGCGTTCGAGAAGTTCCGCGCAGTCGAGGACAAGCTCGGCACGCAGATGAAGGCCGTCGGCGAGGTGATGTCCATCGGCAAGACGTACAAGGAGGCCTTCCAGAAGGCGATCCGCGCGCTCGAGCGCGGCAGGGCGGGCCTCGGCTTCGTCAAGGACTTCCACGACCTCTCGCTCGAGGAGCTCCTCAAGCTCCTCTCCGTACCGAACTCCGAGCGCCACTTCCAGATGTACGAGGCGCTCAGGAAGGGCGCGACGGACGAGCAGATCTTCGCGCGCACCGGCGTGAAGGCGTACTTCGTCCAGCAGATGCGCGAGCTCGTCGAGGAGGAGGAGGAGATCCTCAGGCACAAGGGCGCGAAGCTCCCCGACGGACTGCTCGTCCAGGCGAAGAAGGACGGCTTCAGCGACAAGTACCTCGCGCAGCTCCTCGGCATCGCGGAGAAGGAGATCCGCGACCAGCGCAAGGCGCTCGGATGCAAGGAGCGCTGGTTCGCCGTCCCCGTGTCGGGAGTCGAGGGCCAGGCGTACTACTACTCGACATACAACGACCCGAAGCCAGGGCACGCCGCGTTCGGCGAGGCGCCGGTGTCGTCCAACCCGAAGAAGGTCATGATCCTCGGCGGAGGCCCCAACAGGATCGGACAGGGAATCGAGTTCGACTACTGCTGCTGCCACGCCGCGATGGCGATGCGCAAGATGGGCTACGAGACGATCATCGTCAACTGCAACCCCGAGACGGTCTCGACGGACTACGACACGTCCGACAAGCTCTACTTCGAGCCCGTCACGGTCGAGGACGTCCTCCAGATCTACGAGGCCGAGAAGCCGATGGGCGTGATTGTCCAGTTCGGCGGGCAGACCCCGCTCAACATCGCGCGCGGGCTCCAGGAGGCCGGGTGCAGGATCCTGGGGACGTCCGTCGACTCGATCGACCAGGCGGAGGACCGCGATCTCTTCCACTCCATCATGGACCGCCTCGGCATCCCGATGCCGGAGTCGATGATGGCGAGCGACATCGACGGCGCGCTCAAGTGCGTCGATAAGCTCGGCTACCCGATCATCATCCGTCCCTCGTTCGTCCTCGGCGGACGCGGAATGGAGGTCATCTACGACGAGTCGGCGCTCCGCGAGTACGTCGCGAAGGCCGTCGGCGTGACGCCCGACCGTCCGCTCTACCTCGACCGCTTCCTCCACCACGCGCTCGAGTGCGAGGCGGACGCGCTTTCGGACGGCAAGGACATCTTCATCCCGGCGATCATGCAGCACGTCGAGCTCGCGGGCATCCACTCCGGCGACTCCGCGTGCGTGCTGCCGCCCGTGTCGATCAGCGAGAAGAACAAGGCGACGATCCTCGACTACACGCGCCGCATCGCGACGGAGCTCAAGGTCGTGGGGCTCATGAACATGCAGTTCGCGATCGAGGACGACAAGGTGTACGTCATCGAGGCGAACCCGCGCGCAAGCCGCACGGTTCCGCTCGTGTCGAAGGTCGGCGGAGTCCAGATGGCCGGCATCGCGACGCACCTCATGCTCGGCGACACCGTGAAGTCGATGGGGCTCGACAAGAAGCACATAGTCCCGTACTTCGGCGTGAAGGAGGCGGTGCTGCCGTTCGACAAGTTCCCGGAGGTGGATCCCGTCCTCGGGCCGGAGATGCGCTCCACGGGCGAGGTTCTCGGCCTTGCGGACAACTTCGGCCTTGCGTACTTCAAGTCGCAGGAGGCCGCGGGCGCGCCGCTTCCGACGAAGCCGGGACGCGTCCTCGTCTCGCTCACGCAGAAGCAGGCCGACATCGAGTCCGCCGTCAAGAAGCTCGTGGACCTCGGCTTCACGATCCTCGCGACCGAGGGCACGGCCAACTGGCTCCGCGACCTCGGCATCCCGGCGTATCCCGTCGCGAAGATCGGCGAGGGACGCCCCGACTGCCTCGACGTCATCAAGAACCGCGAGGTTTCGCTCGTCATCAACACTCCGTCGGTGAAGGCGAACTCCATCGAGCACCTCGGGCGCATCCGCAAGGCGTGCATCAAGTACAAGGTGCCGTACCTCACGACCATCGCCGCGGCCTACGCGGCGGCGGAGGGCATCGAGGCCGCCATGAGCGGGAAGGGCGAGGTCAAGTCGCTCCAGGAGTACCACGCGACGATAAGCTGAGAACGACAGACCGAACGATGTAGCCGGTCGGCGGGCACGGGCGAAGGCTCCGTTCGCCGACCGGCTGCTGATTTATGCTTGTTTCTCTTGCGGTGTTGCTTGACTTAATGCCGCCGGCGGGTGTATAATTGTCTGAAATAAGGGGAATATTTTTTTATGAGGGGGATTTTTTCTGTTGCTGTGTTTGGCGCAGTGGCGTTCACTGCGGCCTATGCTGCGTTGCCCAAGCCCGCGGGCTACGAGTTCGACTACGGTGCCAAGTTCACCGTGTCCGGCTACGCCGCCGGCAAGCCGGCCCTGTCCGGATTCCCGGTGCTCGTCCGGATCCAGGAGGGCTCGCCGTCCGGGTTCTCCTACGACGACCTTCACTCGAAGGCCACCGGCGCGGACATCGCCTTCGTCGACATGGACGGCAACGGGCTCCCCTTCGAGATCGACACGTGGAACCCCTCCGGCACGTCCTTGGTCTGGGTGAAGCTCCCCACGATGCAGAACGGCACCGAGTTCGTGATGTGCTGGGGCTCGTCCACGAGCGGCAAGACCGTGTGCGGCACGAACCCGTGGGGCGACTACGTCGGCGTCTGGCACCTGGGCGAAACGGGCGGCGGCGGAACGACGGTTTTCGATTCGTCAGGCAACGGCCTTTCCGGAACCACGGTCTCCTCCTCTTCCGCCGTCGCCGTGTCCAACGCCAAGATCGGCGGAGCCCGCCATGTGACGACGAACGGCCAGAACAGCCCCGGCATCGACTCCGGCATCACCGTCGATCTTTCGGATTCGGCGAAGCGGTCAGCGGTGGACGGCCTGGGAACCTCGTTCTGCGCGTCGATGTGGGTCCGCGTGACCGCCGACTTCAACTACTTCTACCTGATCGGCCGAAAGAGTTCCGACGGATACAAGGCATGGGGCGTGCAGACGCTCAACAACACGACCGGCCAGGTCCGCTACTACTCGGCCGGAACGGGCGAAAGCGACTGCGCGAGCCCGACGCTCTCGACCGCGCTCGCGGCAAAGAACCAGTGGCACAAGATCGACTTCTGCTGGAAGTCCGACGGCACCTACGTAATCTACCAGGACGGCGCGAACAAGCTCACTGGAGATCTCAAGAACAAGGCTGCGGCCGTGCAGGGTTCGCTAAACCTCTCGCTCGGCGGAGCCCTCCAGAACGGCTCCGCCAAGGGCGGCCGCGGGCTCAACGGCGACCTCGACGAGGTCCGTCTCCGCGCCTTCGTTCCGGATGACAACTGGGCCGCAGCCGACTACGCGACGCAGTCGAGCGAATCGTTCCTATCCGTGTCAGCCGCGGAGGAGCTCCGTGAGAAGCCCGATCCTGCCGCGGAACTGTCCGTTGGCTCGGTGCAGATTTCCAACGCCGTCGCGACGGTGTCAGTCTCCAAGCTTGGCGCGGACGCGTCCTATGTCGACGTGACGGTGTCGGTTTCTGCATCGGCGGACTTCTCCTCAACGGCCTGGACGACGACATACCGCGTCACGGGCGAGGACACGCGCGGCGTTTCTGTCGCGGGCCTCGAACCTTTCACGACCTACTACGCCCGCGCCGTCGCGCTGAACGAGAAGGGCAAGTCCGCCACGACTGCCGCTGTTTCGTTCAAGACAAAGAAGGCGCCGCGCGCACCGGGCGACAAGATCGTCGATGGCCTGGAAGACTACGGCGCGCTCACGCTCGTGGACGAAATAGACTGTTCGCTCTCGCTGGCGGACGATCCAGATCACATGTTTCGCGAGTATCCAGCTGGCTGGTCGACGGTGGAGGACATCCTCGACGTACCTACGCGCGTGATGCACCACAAGAGCGACACGTGCTGCTACGTCTCGTGGCGTGTCGGCAAGGGCAAGGGCATCGTCCCGAACGAACCCTACGTGCTCGTCGTCGAATACCCGGACGAAGCGCCGCGTTCCGTCACGGTCTTCAACTTCGGCAACGCGACGCGCCACGGCTATCACACGGGCTGGACGGCTGGCGATTCGTGGTCGCCTCCCTATGTCACGCAGTCAATCGAGTCGTGGGCGATACCGTATTCTGGCGAGACGAAGCAGCTCGTCCAGGTCATGGTGCCGTTCGAGAAGTCGAAGCAGTACAACGGCAGCGACACCCGCATCCCGATGGACACCGACGGCTTCGACCTAAACTTCGGCATCATCAAGGCGGGCGAGGCGCCAGACTCGGTCGGACTCGCGGTCTCGGCGATCCGCCTCTATAAGATCGACAGCTACGACGTTGCGCGTCCGTCGATCCCGTATCCGGCAGAGGGCCTGCCTCGCCGCATCGTGACGAGCCGCGAGGAAATGGGCGATGGCGACGACTTCGCCGGCTTCGCGCACCCGCAGGACTTCTACAAGGGGCGTGCGAAGATGATTCGCCTGCTCGGTATGAACACATGCTCCAAGGACCTTCTCGAGTTCGGCTATCAGCAGAACTTCCCTGGCGATTCCCGCTGGGGCTACGCGACGGACTACTGGACGGAGATCGTCGACAACCTCGCCGCGGAGGATGTCTCGATCCTTCCGTTCTACGAATACCACGGCTCCCGCGGTGCGTCGGGCATCGGCTACATGGAAAGCCTCAAGCCCTGGACGCTCAGCTCCGCCAAGGACGCGAGCTGGAAATACCTCTTCTCCAACCAGAGCTATGTCTACAACTGCATGATTGACTTGACGAACGACGAAGCGCTCTGGGATTTGCAGAAGCTCTTCCAGAAGACCATTCAACCCTACCTCGGCAAGGCCAACTTCCTCGGCATGTGGATTCGCAACCGTGGCGCCATGCCGATGGGCTTCAACGACGGTGCGATCGGACGCTTCAATCAGGACACGGGGCGCAACGTCACACGCGCCGACATCTACAACAACGGCAACTATCGCGGTACCGATCTCTACAACGCCTACCGCGAGTGGTGGTACGGGAAGCGGTGCAGCATCTTCTCTCGCCTCCAGGGCCTCATCAACGGACAGCTTCCCGGCGCGAAGGTCTACTATACCAACACGATCGAGGAGCCGGGCGAGTTCTGGGCCAACTGGGGCAACCCGAGGCCGGCGCTGCTCGGCAATGACGCCGACCAGAAGTACCTAGGCAAGAACTTCAACGAATACACCGGCAAGAACTGGAGCACGAGCATCGGAGCCGTCGCGGGCCAATATTGGCCCAACGCGCTCAACGCCGACTGCCCGACGTGGGGCAACTACGAAGTGCACCATTCCGCGCCGGCGGACGACCCGCACAACTACACGAACTTGAATAATGTCGCGCTCTGCTACCCGTTCAACACCGTGTGGACGGTCGCCGACAAGACCGCCTCAGCGCGCTACCGCAACAAGAGCGGCGACTTGCCGTTCGTCCGCCACTACTCGCTCAACGAGAACGACTTCCGGAACGCATCCAACCAGGAGATCTGCGGCTACTACACGTGCGACTGGGATCACGCCGGACGCGCCGTGATGCTCTCCGAGCTCTACGCGATGGCGTATGACGACCCGACGATGCTCGCCTACCTCTTCACGGCGAACCTCGTCCGCAACGACTCGACGTACGTCCGCGAGTTCAACCTCAACTACCTTTCGCTGCCAGCGATGAAGGGCGAGGTCCTTGTCGGCGGGGGTTGGCCGGATACGTTCACCGTCCGTCGCTATGTCACGGACAAGGGAACCTACTGGGCTGTCATCAACTGCGACGTCCGCGAGTGGTCGGGCACGGTCGACTTCCATACCGAGGCGGACCAGATATGGTATACGGTCTCGGGCCAGCCGCTTCCGCTCTCCGGCGGCAAGGCGACGCTTTCGCTCGAGCCGTTCCAGATGCTCTGCTTTACTGGCGTCGAGCCGGAGCATATAGACACTCCCGTCTTTCGCTATGCGTTTGCGGAGAATGTCGAGGCGAAGTCGGCAACGATCTCGGTGACGCTTCTCGACCTCGGCCACCAGGCCTCATCGGCGACGGTCGCTTGGTCGCTCTCCGGCGGCGCGGCTGATGAGGCCTCGGGTACGCTCCCGACTTACACGACGCATGGCACTCAGACCGTCCGCGTCACAGGGCTCGAGCCCGATACGGAATACACCGTTTCGCTTGTCGCCACCAACTCCAAGGGCAAGACCGCGACGATGGATTTCATGTTCAAGACTGCGATCTGGCCCTACGTTTTCCAGACTCCGACCGCTGTCACAGATTCCGGCGGCACCAATGCGACTGTGAGCGTCAAACTGACGCGTGCCGACACCACCGGAACGCTTAGTCTGTACGCGGGCAGCGCGCTTGTGAAGACATGGGACGCGGTTGTAGTCGGCACGGTTTACTCGGCTTCATTCCCGATTCCCGTTGGCCTTGTGACGCGCTATCGTTTCGTCGTCGATCAGGGCGGCACCTACGAGACGGTCGCTGAAGGGCGTGTCCTCGGCCGTAAGACAATCGGCTGGATCGACATCCAGCTCGACCAGTCTGCGTATTCGGCATGGCCGTTCGCGTCCGCATCCGGTCGCGATCCGCTCGATGGCGGCACGTGGGCGAAGTCCGGCTCGAACAACATCTCCCAGTGGAGCTCCGACGGCGGCAACAACCGAATCGACCTCGCGACCGAGGAGGACGGATTCGTCCGCTACACGGCGAAGAGCGCCTCTGTCGAGGGCAAGAAGGTCCGCATCGAGGGCCGCACTAAGTTTGCGCCTGAGTTCGGCGTGCCCGCCGCGCTTGATTCTGCTCCGCTCGCCGCGCTCGCGCTCGGCAAGGAGGGGACGGTTCAGACGCTCTACGGCTATGCGGCTTCCGGCTGGGTGCCGTTTGAGACCTTCCGCGTCCCGGCCGATGGATGGATTGATTGGGCGGCGGACCTAGATTTCGACGCAAAGACCGTGACCTACAGTGCGGGCGACCCGCTCGCCGTCCTCGCGAGCGGCGGCACAAACGCGCTGCCGATTGCGGGGACTGCGCGGCAAGTCTCCCGCGTCACCTACATCGGCAGCGGCGCGATCGATGACTTCAAGGGGGTCTACTACATCGAGACCAACGCCGCGCAGACCGTGGTGACAGACGATGTCGTCATCCGCACGGACGGCACGGGCCTTACATTCTCCAACGTAGGAACGGACATCAAGAATTTCGTGATAGGGCTTGCGGATGCCCAATTCGGAATCTGGTACGCCGCCTTCGGGTGCGACTCCCTGAGCGGGAGCGGCGACGACTGGCTCTGCGTCTCGTGCGAACAGGCGGAGGGGAACTCCGTCGATCTGCCGGTCTCGACAAAGGACAAGCCAACGCAGTTCTTCAGGATACTTGGCGTTTCCGGCGCGGTCGAACCGGGCACGCCGCTCTCCGCGCTTCTTGGGAATGAATGACCGCTGAATATATATGAGGATTTCTGAAATGAAAAACACTTTCACATTTGTTCTCCTCGCCTCGACCGCCTTCATCGCCGGATCTGCGTGCGCTGAACCGGAGCCAGTCAAACTGTCGAGTCTCGACCGGTCAATTTTCTTCCGTGACGGAAAGGGCACGCGCGGGAAGGCTGGGTTCAACGGCGGGGACTATTCGGACCTAGTGTTCGATGGCAACTTCTCCAACTATGCCTACCAGAACACCGCAGGTGCCGAGCTCGTCATCCCCACTACCGACGCAGGCACCGGCGAAGCCTGGTACGTGACGGAATTCAAAGTGGGACACGCCGGGAACACGAAGTATTCGCTCTACTATACGACCGAGGCCGAGCCGTCCGGAATCCTGTCAAACGCGAAGGATCCGCGCAGCTGGAAGCAGATTCCCGATGCGACGGGCATTCAGGCCGCAGGTACGAAAGCATACTCCGTGGGGCTGGTCGTGACAGCCGTCAAGTATGTCTTCGACACAGCGATCAACTGGAATCAGTCTCTCGGCGAAGTGGAGGTCTGGGGAGTGAACCCCGCCGAACTTGGATGCATGCACGCCCACACGACTGAATGGGAGGGCGTTCCCGGAACGGCAAACTGTACGGAGTTCGGGATCGAGCAGAGGCAGTGCACGGACTGCGGCGAATGGTTTCAGCGAGCGTCGTCGACCGTGCTGCCCCTCGGGCACGCCTATGAGGCGGTCTTGACGGAGCGGGGAACTAGCCTTGCCTACGGGAGCGGGACCAACGTCTGCAGACGTTGCGGGCATGAAGTCGCATTCCCGGAACCGCGCGATCTGGCCGCCATGGGCGGCATCGCCGCGGCGGGCATCGTACAGTTTACGGACATTTCCGTTTCCTCTACTGGGAATCTGGACTGGGGCGTCAACCCCGGCAACCTTATTGACGGGAACTGGGGAAGAAACTTTCAGCCCATAACATTTTGGTACGCAGCGACGGTTGCCGTGTCCGAATACGTTCAGTTCGCATTCAACGCCACCATTGATCTTGCGTGGATCGAGCTATCCACGCCCAACCGCGAATCCCCCTACAAGTTGCAATTCTATTCGGTGGAAGGAGGCATAGAAACACTTGTTGGAGAGCAAGCTGTCGAATATGATTCGGAGGGCGGCGACTACCAACGGCTGACGATCGAATTCCGTGGAGTGTCTCTCTCGGCACTGCGAATCAAATCTAATGACGCTTCCAATAAACTTGAATTTGGAGAACTCCACCCCTACGGCACGGTGGCGGGCGCCGGCAAGTCCGCCGCGGTCCGCACGCGCGTAATCATTGACTAGCGGCGCGCTTGGTTGTGCGGAAGACATGGTGATGCACCCCTATGCCGTCTTTGACGAAATCTGAATAACACGTGGCATATGAACAGGTTGTTGATTTCCGCCGCGATGCTTGCGCTTTGCGGCTGTATGTGGCGGACGAACGCGCCTGCCGTCGCGACGACGACGGAGGTCATGGTGTTCTTCGACGCCGAAGACTACACGTCCGACAGGCCGAATGACGCGCTCCGCGATCTCTGCAACTTGTTTCACGACGAGGGCTTCGTCGTGCACATTGCGCTCGCCGGATATCTTGCGCACGAGATAGAGCGCTACGGGCGCATGGACGTCGTCGAGGCGATGCGTCCGCACCTGATCGGCACGCAGTCCATGTACCACAGCCTGCATCCGAACATCATGGAGATGTCGGACGGTGCTGACTATGCCGCTGCCTATGCGCGTGTCTACAAGCAGGAGAAGGAGGCGATCGAGCTCATCCGCCGCGTCACGGGACGTCGTCCATTCTTCGCTGTTCCTCCAGGGGCCTCGAAAAGCTACGTCGCGATGGACGTCTATTCCGACCTCGGCATAAAGTTCTACTGCGACACGGTGTGCGCGCGCGACGAGGCGGGTGGCGACTGGTTTCAGGGCATGCGACAGTTCCCGTACTCGAATACATTCTGGATCGAGGCGCTTATCCCCGGGCAGGAAGGCGGCATCGCTGGCGGCAAGGATGACGTGCTGGGCATCAACTGGACGAAGGCGCTGAACGAGCTGGCGTCTCGCCCGCGCCAGATCATATTCCTGCATCCGTGCATGGCGGTAAACGCCGAGTTCTGGGATAGCGTCAACTTCATGAAAGGCAACTTCTGCGAGTTCGGCAAGTGGAACGTCCCGCGCCGCCGCAGCGCAGCGGACACCGAGCTCTACTACGCTCGGATCCGCGAACTGCTGCGGAGGATCAAGGCAGACGGGCGCTTCGCGCTGACGACGCTCTCGGAAAAGGCCGCGACCGAGCGGCATCGTTCGGCCATCAAGCGGAACGACATGTCTGGCTTCGGCGCTCTGAGGTGCACCGGGGTCTATTCGGTCGCAGACGTGTTTCAGGCGGCCGTAGCGTTTCTGCGCGACGACTCGCTTCGGGAGTTCCGCCCGAGCAGGACGTACGGATTCCTCGAAAAGCCGTATGCAATCGACCGTTCCGTCGCGCTCAAGACCATTGATCTGCGAGAGTCGGCAGGCAGGATCGATCTCTCTCGCCACATCCCCGCGTCGATAGATGTTGGCGGAACGCGTATTGGTCCTGGCGATTTTCTTGTTGCCGCGCTGAAGGCGCTGAACGGAGGACCTGCGCCCTCCAAATGCCCGGAGTCGGTGACCATCTCGCCGTCCGATCCGCTCGCCGATCTCGACCAGTTCCCAAGGCTTCGCGATTTCCATCCGGCGGGAACATGGGTGTTCTGGCCTGAGTACAAGGACGAGTTCACGTCCGATCGCCTTCGCTGGCAGCTCTGGACATGGCGCCGTGAATGACCCTGCGCTGGCCCGTGGCCCTATCGCTGCTGCCGCGCGGCCGAGGAAGTGGCCTTTAGGCGGCGCGGCTTAGAGCGCCGCGCCGATGAGTCCGCCGACAAGCGCGCCGAGAAGGGCGCCAAGGCCGGTTTCCTCGTGATGCACCACGACCGTCCGCGGCGGCGGAGGAGGAGGCATGAGACGCGGCGGCGGCGGTGCCGGATGGTGGACGACATGCGCATGATGCGCGGGCGCCCTGTGCTGCGCATGGTGCGCGGGCATGGGGGCGTTGTGGTGCGCAGTCTGCGGCGCGGCGTGATGCGCAGGCCTCCCGGCATTCTGGTGGACGGCCGGTTTCTGCGGCGGGCGGTTGCCGTTTCCGCCGCGTGGCGCGGCGAGAGTCGTTCCGCAGAGGGCCATGCATGCAAAGCCCGCGACCATGAGTTTTCTGAAGTTCCTGTTGTCCATAACGCACCTCTTTATACTTTCTTTTTCGTTGTTGTGCAGGAGCCAATCTCCCGCTTACGACAAGGTAGGCGAAGCCAATTTAGTTTTCTGACAGGCGAAATTTCGGGTGATGCTCGTTGACGCCCTATTGACAGAATTTTAGAATTTGTTACAATATAGACAATGCTTGGCCATGTGCCTATCTTCAGGTGCTTGCCGAAGCAGATAATTGGAACGGTCGAAAACGAACATGAAAACTGAATTCCTTCGCCATCAGTGGGGGCGTTTCGCTGTTTTCGCGAGCGCTCTCTTTCTCGTTGTAAACTCCTCGCATGCTGCGCTCGCGCCCGCGTCCGTGACGACGACGGGCTCCAGCGTCACGACGAACATCCTATACGACTCGTCAACGGTAGTGACGTTCCTCGCGGACGGCACGTTTACCGTGCCCGACGGCGCGACGGCCCGTTTGCTCCTCGTGGGCGGCGGCGGCGCCGGCGGCAACGATTGCTCCGGCGGCGGCGGCGCGGGCGGCATGCTCGAGCTTTCCAACGTCCCCCTCGGCGCCGGCACCTACACGGTGACGGTCGGCGCGGGCGGCCAGCCCGTGCCGGGCAACAGCAACGTGCCGGGCGGCAACGGCGGCGACACGGTCCTTTCGTTCGGCGGCACCGATCTCTATACCGCGGTCGGCGGCGGTGGCGGCGGCTCGTGGAGCAGCAAGAACGGCGTGGCCGGTGGCAGCGGCGGCGGCGTGGCCGGCAACGGCGGCGGCACGGGCGGCGCGGGCACGGAAGGGCAGGGCTACGCCGCCGGCAACACCACCGGCTACGGCCGGTCCGGCGGCGGTGGCGCAGGCGGTCCGTCGCCCGATTCGAACATCGGTTCGAGCAATGATGACAAAGCCAGACCTGGCGGCGCGGGCGGTCCCGGCAAGGCAAGCGACATCACCGGCATCTCGGTCTACTACGCCGGCGGCGGCGGCGGCGGCGGCTACAACTGCAACGACAGCGCCGGCCAGATCAACGGCGGCAGCGGCGGCGGTGGCAACGGCGCGCGCAACACGAGCGTCGCGACCCGCCAGGCGGCGACGCTTCCCGACGGACGCAACGAATACGACGCCGAAGCCGGCGTGAACGGTCTCGGCGGCGGCGGCGGCGGCGCCAACAACAACGACCATGTCGGCCGCCCCGGCGGCAGCGGCGTGCTGATCGTCCGGCTCGCTCCGCTGGCCTCCGGCCCCGAACCGGTGGTCCTCATCTCGGGCACGGAGGACGGCGATCGGTCGGCCGTCGTCCGCGTGTATCTCGCCTCCGTCGGCGACAACGCGCAGACGGCGACGGTTTCCTACCGGTTCGCGACCAGTCTCTCGAAGCTCGAGACGGCGGAGGCGCACGTCGCGGCCGCGGACGTTCCGGCCGGGACGGCGGTTCCGATCTCGCTCACCGGCCTGCCCGGCGGCAAGGCGGTCTACGTCCGTATCTTCGCGGAGAACAATCTTGATGTCGCCGCGACGCCGGTCGACGCGACCGTGCATCCGAGCGCCGGTTTCGACCCGGCTTCGTTCGATCTATTCTCCACGTTCACCGTGACGAACTACGCCGGCACGGACCCGCTCACGAACTTCCCCGTCCTCGTGCGGCTGTCCGCGGGCTCGCCGGAGGGGTTCGTCTACGCCGACTGCGCGGCGGACGGCTCGGACGTGCGCTTCACGGACGCGGCGGGCAACCTGATCCCGCACGAGATCGACACGTGGGATCCGGCGGGCGAGTCGCTCGTCTGGGTCCGGCTTCCTGTCGTGACCAACGGCGCCGCGTTCAACATGCATTACGCGTCGTCCGTCCCCGGCGTCCCCTCCGCCGAGAACGTCTGGGCGCGCTACGCCGTCGTCATCCACGGCGGTTCGTCGATCGAGAACGCGATCGCGGGCGGCCCGGCCGTCACGGTCGGCAACACGACCTATGTCAAACCGGACGCGGGCGCCGGCAAGGTCGGCGGCGGCATCCGGAAGTCGACGGGCAACGCGATCGCCGTCAACGTCGCCATGGGGACCACCGCCGAATCCACGACGCTCGAAAACACCGGCAAGTTCTCCGTCTCCGGCTGGTTCAAGCGCAACGGAAACGGCGGTAACAACAACGGCACGCACGTCCTCGCTGGCAGCCGTACGGAGTGGAAAACCGGCAACGGCTTCCTCTGGCTGCTGGAGCAGGGAAATTACATCTCCGTCGCCGCCAACAACAGCCACCAGTTCTCGGGCTCCCCCAACGGCTACACGCTTGCGGACCAGACGTGGACCCACCTCGCGTTCACCTACGAGAAGAACGTGTCGCTCACGACCTGGTTCGACGGCGCGCAGGACAACCAAAAGACGTCGGGCCTCGGCGATCTCGTGAGCTCGGGCGGTGTCTGGACGTTCGGCTCCTACGCGAACACGGGGTCCAACGACTCCCTCATCGGCGATATGGACGAGCTGCGCATCTTCGACGGCGTGGCGTCCGGCGACTGGATCAAGGCCGAGCATGACGCCGTCGAGGTCGCGTCGTTCCTCGCAGCCGGCGAGGTGCAGGTCACCGATCCCGACGCGCCACGTATCGCCGCCCCCGCCGTCGTGGAGGACATCCTCCGGCTCGACGTCTCCTTCTCCTGCTCGGTCGACGGCGCGACGGTGACCTACCGCCTCGCGGCCCCCGGCGAGGACCCCGACGAGGCGACGCCCGTTCTCGTCACGTCCTCCTCCACGGCGGACGAGACGCTCTCCATCCCGTTCACGGACCTCGTCGGAGACGCGGTCTACACGATCGTCCTCGAGGCCGAGAAGGACGGCCACGCGGCCCGTCCGATCACGATCACGGCGTCGCCATTCGCGCTCGACCCGGCGCTCACGCCGGCCGTTCCGGCGAACGACGCCCGGACGCGCGCGGGCGCGGACGAAATCCACACGTTCTCCGCGAGCGGCACCTTCACGCTCGCCACGCGGCGCCGGGTCCGCTTTCTCGCGGTCGGCGGCGGCGGCGGCGCGGGGTGGGGCAGCGATCGCGGCGGCGGCGGCGGCGGCGCGGGCGGCATGCTCGAAGGCACGAACGTTCTGCTCCAGGCCGGTTCCTACCGCTACGAGGTCGGCGCCGGCGGCGCGCCCGGAAAGTCCGACGCCCAGAAGGGAGGCACCGGCGGCGACACGGTCCTCTTCTGGACGAACCCCGCCACGGGCGCCGAGGTCGAGGTATTCCGCGCCTTCGGCGGCGGCGGTTCGGGCTGCTTTAACTGGGGGAGCGCAAACTACGCCGGCAACCCGGGCGGAAGCGGCGGCGGCGGCATCTACCGCGAGAACAACCAATACGGCGCCGCCGGCGCCGGGACGACCGGCCAGGGCCACGACGGCGGCGGCTGGACGACCAACCCCGGCACGGTCGGCGCCTCCGGCGGCGGCGGCGCGGGCGCGCCCGGCGAGACCGGCACGGCCACGAAGGGCGGTGACGGCGGCGACGGCCGTCCGTCCGACATCACCGGCGCCGAAGTCTGGTATGCCGGCGGCGGCGGCGGCGCGACCCGCAACAACGATCCGAACGTCCGCACGCCCGGCATGGGCGGCAAGGGCGGCGGCGG
>ONVK01000035.1 GCA_900321255.1 uncultured Lentisphaerota bacterium
GCGACTTCGCCACGCGAAGCGACCTTCGGTCGGGTCATATCTTCGGGCTCAGCTTCGCCGAGGGGGATATAGCTTTTGTAAAAAATCGAGTAGGGGGAGTTGCAACTCCCCCTACTCGATTTTTTCCACATTTACCCCCTTGATTTCTGAGCGCAGAAAGCGTATACTATTCTTCGTTTCGCTGCTCGGGTGGTGAAATTGGCAGACACGCATGCTTGAGGTGCATGTGGGTAACTCCTTGCGGGTTCGAGTCCCGCCCCGAGCACCATCTTAAGCCGCCGAAAGGCGGTTTTTCTTTTTCCCGCCTTCCGCGCGTGCACGAAGGCAATCAAGCACAGGACGGGCAAGTTTGGTATAATGTCCGCATGATTGCAAAGCTGATACTGGACAAGAAGCGCGAGGGGCATGCGCTCGGCAGCGCCGAGATACGCGAATTCATCGAGGGCTTTACGAAGGGCGAGATCCCCGACTACCAGATGTCTGCGCTCGCGATGGCGGTGTGCTGCCGCGGCATGAACGAGCGGGAGACGGCAGACCTCACCGAGGCGATGATGAAGTCCGGGCGGTGCCTCGCATGGGACGTCCCGACCGCCGACAAGCACTCGTCCGGCGGCGTGGGCGACAAGCTCTCTCTCGTCATCCAGCCGCTCGCCGCGGCGTGCGGCGTATTCGTTCCGTCGCTCACCGGACGCGGCCTCGGCATAACCGGCGGCACTGCGGACAAGCTCGAGACTATCCCGGGCTACAACGCCTCGCTCTCGCTCGACGACTTTCAGAAGGTCGTGAAGGGGACTGGTGTGTCGATGACGGTGCAGACGGACGAGATAACGCCCGCCGACAAGAAGCTCTACGCGCTTCGCGACGTGACTGGAACCGTTGCGTCGATTCCGCTTATCACCGCGTCCATCCTCTCCAAGAAGCTCGCCGAGGGTGCGGGCACGCTCGTCTTCGACGTGAAGTGCGGCTCTGGTGCCTTCATGAAGACGCGCGAGGATGCGGCGGCGCTCGCCCGCTCGCTCGTGGACGGCGCGAAGGCCGCGGGTCGCAAGGCTGCGGCGCTCGTCACTGACATGTCTGCACCGCTTGGATTCGCCGTCGGCAACGCGAGCGAGGTCGCCGAGGCGCTTAGGTGGCTCAAGGGTGAGGACGCGAACGATCCAGCCGTCGTGCTCTCCGTCGAGCTTGCCGCGCTGATGGTGTCGCTAACGAAGGAGATTCCCCTCGACGACGCGCGGCAGATGTGCCGCGGAAAACTCGCCGACGGCTCGGCGCTCGCGAAGTTCGAGGCGATGTGCGTTGCACAGGGCGGCGATCTCGATGCGTTCAAGCGGCGATTGAAGAAGCCGACCTTCAAGTTCAAGATACAGGCGATGAAGTCCGGATACGTCACTGCGATCGACGCCGAGAAGGTCGGACGCGTCGCGCTCGCGCTTGGCGCGGGACGCATGGAGAAAACCGACAAGATCGACCCGCTCGCCGGCATAACGCTTTCCGTGAAGCGCGGCGACCGCGTCTCGGTCGGTTCGCCTCTTGCGACTCTCGAGAGTTCGCGCGAGCCCGACGGCCTCGAACGTTGCGCCGCCGATCTCCTGAAGGCGTTTACGATTGGACGCGATGCGCCAGAAGACGTAGGGCTGGTGCTGGAGAGGATTGATTGAAGATGAAGCTTTTTGTTGCGACACATAACCAGCACAAGATACGCGAGATATCGCAGATTCTTCCTGGCTTCGAGATTGTTCCCGACGACCCCGAAGGCGTCGAGGAAAACGCGCCCGACTTCGCAGGCAACGCGCTTATCAAGGTGCGGGCGATTGCAGAGAAGCACAAAGGCGAGTGGTGCATGGCCGATGACTCCGGTCTTGAGGTCAAGGCGCTCGGAGGCGCGCCGGGAGTCCACAGCGCGCGCTATGCGGGCGAGCCCTGCAACACTCCCGCGAACAACGCGCTTCTTCTTAAGAACCTCGAGGGCGTAAAGGACCGCGCCGCGCGCTTCACCTGCTGCTGCGCCCTTGTCGATCCGTCGGGCGAGGAGCTTGTCGTCCACGGACACTGCCCAGGGCATATCGCCGAAAAGGCGGCAGGAGTCGAGGGCTTCGGCTATGATCCGCTTTTCATCCCGAACGGATTCGACAAGTCCTTCGCAGAACTTTCTGCTGAAGAGAAGAACGCGATCTCCCACAGGGGAAGGGCGCTTGAGAAGGTGAAGGCGATTGTGGGGAATGGGGAATGTGGAACGGGAAGCGAATCCTCCACTCCTCCACTCACACACTCCTCCACTTTCCTTGCGTGGCTCAGGCTCTTCCGCGTCGTCAATTTGCCGACGGTGCCGGGCGATGTTCTTGTCGGCGCGGCGTTGATGTCGTTCTTTTCGTGGCGGGCCATGTCTGGGTTGGCCGCCGCTGCATGTGCGAGCGTTTTCCTCTATATGTTTGGACTTGCCGACAACGACATTGTTGGCGCTAAGGGCGACAGTGGGCGTCCGATTCCTGACGGCGAGATCACGCTTGGCGCGGCTCGGCTTGCGCGTGGGCTCTGTCTCTTCGCCGCGCTTGTCGTCGCCTTGATCGGTAGTCTTCCGCGCTTCTGGTGGCCTGTGGCTCTCGCGCTCGTGCTTTCGATCGTCGTCTACAACCGCACGAAGTGGAGCGTGTTCATGGGCCTGTGCCGCGCGCTCAACGTCGTCTGCGGCGTCGCGTGCGTGAAGATCGCCTTCACCCAGGGGGACGAGCGGCTTGTGTACCCCGTTGCCGTCGTAGCGGGACTCTGGTTCCTGTACATCTGGGCCGTTACGAAGTATTCGGAGGGGGAGGAAAAGAATCCAGGAAAGAAGCGGCTTGTCGGAATGTTCGTCGGCGGGATCGTGTATCTGCAGCTTCTCGTGCTCATCGTGATCACGATGTGGGACGCGGGCGCGATGCCGCTTCTCGTCGCGGGCGCGGTGCTTCTCGTCCTTCTGCGGCTCTTCAAGAGAGCCCTCCCGAAAGTCAGCGCATCGTGATCGCCATGGCTGCAGGCGGGCGAGTTATGGTATAATAACCGAAAACAACAACCAAAAGGAGGAACAACATGTACGGATTCCTGATTGCACTGTTGGTCATTGTCGTTATCGCCATCGTCCTCATTGCGTGGATCGTCGGGCTCTACAACGGACTCGTTGTCCTCAAGAACCGGTTCAAGAACGCGTTCGCGCAGATCGACGTGCAGCTCCGCCGCCGCTATGACCTCATCCCGAATCTCGTCGAGACCGCGAAGGGCTACCTCAAGCACGAGCGTGAGACGCTGACCGCCGTCATCGAGGCGCGAAACCAGGCCGCGGGCGCCGCGAAGGCCCTCGCCGCAGCGCCTGGCGATCCCGCGGCAGTCAAGGCGTTCTCCGCCGCAGAGTCCGGACTCGCCGGCGTCCTCTCGCGCCTCATGGTCGTCGTCGAGCGCTATCCCGATCTCAAGGCGGACAAGCAGATGGCGCGCGTCATGGAGGAGCTTACCTCCACCGAGAACCGCATCGCCTTCGCGCGCCAGGCGTACAACGACTCCGTCACGGAGTACAACACGAAGCGCGAGCTGTTCCCGTCGTCGATCGTCGCGGGAATCTTCAACTTCGCGCCTGCAGCGCTCCTTGAGTCGACCGACTCCGCCGCGCAGCGCGAGGCGCCGCAGGTGAAGTTCTGAGATGGACCCCTTCGCGCTCCAGCAGGCGGCGCGCACCAGAACATTCCGCCTTGTCCCGCTCGCAGCTGTTGCGATAATCGCGACAGCCGTGGCAACGGGCCTTGTCTTTTTGCTCGCCTGCTGGGGCGTCTGGCTGTATTTCGGTAATGCCGACTTGGCGTGCGATGCAACCGAGGCCGGTATTGCCGCGTTCTGCCGCGCATATCCGCAAGTCGGCGCTGCCTGCTTCGTCTTTTCCTTCCTGCTCATCGCCCTTGCGACGCTTTCGAAGTTCTTTGGACTTTCTTCAGGCGACATGTTGATGAAGTCAATCGGCGCGACGCGCCTGAGGCGCGGCAAGGTTTCGTCTGACGCCGAAGCCGACCTTGCGCGAGACCGTTTTCTCAATGTCTGCGAGGAGATGTCCATCGCGTCCGGACTCGACATGCCGACCGTATGGGTTCTTGAGGGAGAAGGCGGAGTCAACGCGCTTGCGGCGGGGACAGACCCTTCTTCTGCGGCCGTATGCGTGACTCGCGGCGCGCTTGAGTGGCTTACGCGCGATGAGCTGCAGGGTGTTGTCGCGCACGAGTTCAGCCACATCCTGAACGGCGACATGCGGCTTAACTTTCGTCTCACTGCGCTTGTAGCGGGCATTTCCTCCGTCTCGCGTTTTGGGAAGGGCATGCTGTCGTTGCTTGGTGGAGACGGAGAAGACGGCTCTTGCGTCATTGTGGTTCCGCGCGGCAAAAGCAAGGGCAAGGGCGGCGGTCCGCTGCCGCTCCTCGTCATCTATGTCCTCACCGGCATCGCGCTGTGGCTTGTCGGATCGATCGGCACCTTCTTCGCGCGGCTTGTCCAGTGTGCTGTATCGCGCGAGCGCGAGTTCCTTGCGGACGCCGCGTCGGCGCAGTTCACCAGAAATCCAGAGGGGCTTGCGAATGCGCTCAGGTTCACGTACCTTGCGGATGTGGTTGGCGGCGGCCGTGCATTCGGTGCGTGGAAGGGCGATGTCTCGCACATGCTCTTCGCGTCGACAGGCGACTCCCTCTTTGAGACCCATCCGCCGGTCAAGGAGCGCATCCGCCGTCTCTCGCCGCGCGGCGAGACTGCCGCGGACGAATCGGTGAAGTCGCGCATCAATGCGGTCAAGGAGCGCCGCCGTGCGATGGCCAAGGCGGCGAACGAGAATTTCGCGAAGAGCGTCTCCCGCGCGAGGGGGCTCAAGGCGGCGGACGTGTCGCTCGCGGATGCGAAGGTGCAGCCCGCCGTGCTCGCGTCAGCGCGGAGTCCGGCGAAAGCCGGCGGGATGCTCACCGCGCTTCTGCGCGGCCAAGCGCCGGAGGGATGGGTAGGGGAGATTTCTGCGGCCGAGCGGCGTACGCTCGCGCTCAGGTGCGTCAACACGCTTCGGGACGGTGCGTCGATATCTCAGCGCCGCCACTGGGCGGAGGAGGCGGAGCGCGTCGTCCAGGAGGACGGAATGTACGATTCCTTCGAGATGATGGTCATGGCGTCCGTCAGGCGTCGGCTTCTCTCGGACGGACGCATCCCGAAGATGGTGCCGGCGAGGGCTCTTCTTCCCGTCGCCGCGCGCGTGATAGCAACGGTAGCGTCGTTTGGCGGCGACCCCGAGGGTGGCTATGTGGCGGCAGGGCGGAAACTTTCGCTCTTTGGCCCCGCTTTGCCGCCGATGCCCGAGCCCTACGACGATGCGACTGAGATTCTTGCGGCGCTCGATTCGCTCATGCATCTGCCCCCGCTTGCGAAGCGCGAGCTTCTTACCGGGCTGAAGGAGACGATTGCGCAGGACGGCAAGGTGACGGACGAGGAGGCGGACTACGTTGCCGCCGTGGCCGACGCGATCGGCGCCTACGGCTGGTCGATTCGCGCTTGATTTCGCGGGGAAAATTCGGTATCCTATTAGGCAAACGATTGCAAAGGGAAAGGAGTCAATCATGGTTTTCGGATTTCTTCAGAACATCGGCCCGTGGCAGCTGCTCATCGTCGTCGCGGTCATAGCGCTGCTCTTCGGCGGCAGCAAGATCCCGGAGCTCGCGCGTTCGCTCGGCAAGGCGAAGGGCGAGTTCAAGAAGGGTCTCGCCGAAGGCGAGAAGGAAGAGGAAGAGGCGGAGAAGAAGCCCGCCAAGGAACTTGAGAAGGCGTAAGTTGGCCAGCGAGCTGATACGCAAGCGACTCAAGGAAGTCCCAAGTCGCCCCGGCTGTTATCTCATGCGAGATCGCCGGGGCGTAATCATCTACGTCGGCAAGGCGAAGGACCTGAGGCGCCGCGTCTCGTCCTACTTCCGCCCGCGCGCGAACCACGCGCCGAAGGTGCGCTCGATGGTCGACACCGTGTACGACTTCGAGTGGATGGTCGTGAAGAACGACGCCGAGGCCCTGCTTACCGAGGCCGAGCTCATCAAGCGCCACAAGCCGCACTTCAACATCCTGATGCGCGACGACAAGCGGTATCTCGCGCTGCGCGGCGACTCCGCCGCGCCATGGCCGCGCTTCACCTGCGTGCGCACCGTGAAGGACGACGGCGCGAAGTACTTCGGGCCTTTTCCGTCGAGCCCCGTAGTGAGGACGGCGAAGGACTTCGTCGAGAAGAGGTACGGCATCAGGGAGTGCAAGTCGGAATGCCCATGCGGTGAAGACCACAGGCACTGCCTCGCAGACGTGATACGAACCTGCTCCGCTCCGTGCCTCGGGCGGATATCGCAGGAGGAGTACCGCGCGCGGTTCGAGGAGGCGTGCGAGTTCCTTTCCGGGCACCGCCCGGCCGTTCTCGCCGAGGTCGAGGCCGAGATGCGCGAAGCGGCGGAGAAGGGGAGCTACGAGGCGGCCGCGCGTCTCAGGGACACGCTCTTCGCCCTGAAGGAGATGACGAAGGCGCACTTCGTAAGGACTCCGCCAGAGATGCGCCGCCGGAACGTCGAACAGGGGCTTATGGAACTTGCCGAGGCGGTGGGGCTCAAGGCGCCGCCGCGCTGGATCGAGTGCTGCGACATATCGAATCTCTTCGGGACCAATTCCGTCGCCTCGCTCGTCGTGGCCCGCGACGGAATGCCCGACAAGCGCTACTACAGGCACTTCAGGATCAAGACGATCGAAGGCGCCGACGACCCGCGCTCGATGGCCGAAGTCGTTCGCCGCCGCTTCACGCACGACGACGCGCCGGGCGCGAAGCCGCTTGGGCTCCAGAAGCCCGACCTCTTCATCTGCGACGGCGGCATAACGCAGCTTCGCGCGACGCGCGCCGCCCTCGCGGAGCTTGGCATCGACGACGTGCCGACGGTTGGGCTTGCCGAGCGCCAGGAGGAGATCGTCTTCGACGACGGACGCGAGAGCCTTCTCCTTCCCCGCGACTCCGAGGCGCTTTTCGTGTGTACGCGGCTCCGCGACGAGGCGCACCGCTTCGCGATCACCTACCACCGGCACCTTCGCGACAAGGACCTTCGCGACAGGCTCAAGGTTCCGCGGCCGTGACGCGGCGCGGCGCCTTCGTTGATTAGGCGGCTTGTTTTTGGTATAATCACGGCATGAGAATAACATTCTACGGGGCAGCGCAGACGACGACCGGCTCCATGCATCTCGTGGAGGCGAACGGCAAGCGCATACTACTTGACTGCGGGCTCTACCAGGGCCACCGCAAGGAGGCGTTCGAGAAGAACAGGAACCTTCCCGTCGATCCCGCGAAAATCGACTACGTTATACTCTCGCACGCGCACATCGACCACAGCGGCAACCTGCCGCAGCTCGTCAGGCAGGGCTTCCGCGGCCGCGTGTTCGCGAGGCAGTCCACGACCGACCTCTGCGACGTCATGCTGCGCGACTCGTGCTTCCTGCAGAAGCGCGACCTCGAATACGTCAACAAGAAGCGCCGCAAGGAGGGCAAGAAGCCGTTCGAGCCGCTCTACGACGAGAGCGACGTGGACGCGCTCATGCAGCTGTTCGTCCCGACGCACATGCACGAGCCGCGCGAGATCAGCCGCGGAATCACGCTCGAGTTCTTCAACGCCGGCCACATCCTCGGTTCGGCGCTTGTTCAGCTCGACATACGCTCCGACCACGGGCACAACCACCGGCTGCTCTTCTCGGGCGACCTCGGCCAGCCGAACCAGCCGATACTCCGCCACTACGAGTATCCTGCCGGCGCGGACATCCTGATCGTCGAGTCGACCTATGCCGACAAGTTCCACCCGTCGGCCGACGACGTCGAGCTGCGGCTTGAGCGCTACCTCAAGTACATCGACCGACACAACGCGAAGCTGCTCGTCCCGGCATTCTCCGTCGGCCGCACGCAGCAGATCATCTACTACCTGAACAAGCTCCGCGAGCGCGGCAAGGTTCCGCGGGAGGTGAAGGTCTACATCGACTCGCCGCTCTCGCAGAAGGCGACGCGCATCTACGCGAAGCACCGCGAGGTCTACAACGACGAGGCGAAGCGCATGCTCGCGGAGGGGAAGGATCCGCTGGAGTACCCTGGGATGGTGTTCGTGGGAACTCCCGAGGAGTCGATGGCGCTGAACGACATGCCGGGGCCGATGATCATCATCGCGGCGTCGGGCATGTGCGAGGGCGGGCGGGTCCTCCACCACCTGAAGCACTGCGTCCAGGACGAGGACAACATAATCCTCATCTGCGGCTTCCAGGCGGAGAACACGCTCGGCCGCCGCATTGTGGAGAAGCGCGAGACGATCAAGGTCTTCGGCGAGGAGGTTCCGCTCAGGGCGCGCGTCGAGATAATCAACGCGCTC
Organism: uncultured Lentisphaerota bacterium; assembly: GCA_900321255.1. Taxonomy (GTDB): domain Bacteria; phylum Verrucomicrobiota; class Kiritimatiellia; order RFP12; family UBA1067; genus UBA1067. The sequence goes on from ONVK01000035.1 coordinate 8,412, forward strand.
TCGGCTCACGCCGACCGCGCGGGGCTCGTAGACTGGATAGGCGAGGTGAAGGACAACGTCCGCCATGCGTTCGCAGTCCACGGCGAGCCCGAGAAGGTCGCGGCCATGGCCGACATCCTGAAGGAACAGGGCATCAGGAACGTCGTCGCGCCCATGCCCGGCCAGACATACCAGTTCGAGTAAGCCCTATTGACTGGGGCGCGGGTGTTTTGGTATACTACACACCTACAAGTCATGGCCAGGTTAGCACAGTTGGTAGTGCGGCTCATTCGTAATGAGCAGGTCGGGGGTTCGAGTCCCTTACCTGGCTCCAAGATGGCGGGAGTAGATCAATTGGTTAGATCAACAGATTGTGATTCTGTGGGTTGCGGGTTCGAGTCCCGTCTCCTGCCCCAGGCGAGTAACTTAGGGATAGGGGAAAACAGATGACCGTTGTTCAGTCGCTTATTGATCTTCAGGAAGTTGACGGGCGCATTCGCGAGCTTGAGCTCGAGTTGAAGGATCTCCCCCGCCGCAAGGCGCAGGAAACGGCGCGGCTTTCGGGCGTTTCCGCCGATCTTCAGGCAGCGAAGACCAACCAGGAGCTCGCCAACCAGCGAGTCAAGGGGTTCGAGGAAGACGCGAAGGCGCTAAGGGAGAAGATCCAGCAGCTCAAGACGACCCAGATGGGGCTCAAGTCGAACAAGGAGTACCAGCAGTACTCAATCCAGATCGATCTTGTCTCCCATGACCTCGAGACGACCGAGAACAGCCAGCTTGCCGCGATGGACGAGCTTCCCTCGGCTGAGGCCAGGATAGCCGACGCGCAGGCGAAGTTCGACCAGGAGGCTGGCGGCGTCAAGGCGTTCTGCGACGAAATCGACGAGCGCATCGCGGCGGTGACGGCCGAGCTCGCGGAGGCCCAGAAGGAGCGCGCCGAGAAGGCGAAGCTCGTGACGGACCCGCGCTTCATGCTCTACTACGAGCGCCTGCGCACCAAGCGCTGGCCGGTCGTCGTTGCGCTCACGCACGACGGAGTGTGCGACGGCTGCCATCTCGTCCAGCCGCCGAGCGTGTCGCAGCTCGTCGACCACAATGCGGGGCTCGTCGCCTGCACGATGTGCGGACGCATCCTGTATCGCGATATTTGACAATTTCTCCTGAAGCGACGCGCGAGCGACCGGTCGCTGCTGAGAGGCAGAGGAAAGTCCGGACTCCGCAGGGCAGAGGATCCGCCCGTCAAGGACGGAAGGCGCGGAGCAATCCCGCGTGATGGAAAGTGCCACAGAAAACAAACAACGTGCGAGCGAATGAGCGAGCACGAAATGGTGAAAAGGCGAGGTAAGAGCTCACCGGCGCGGCTGAAACGCCGCGCGCACGGCAAACCCTCCTCGGAGCAAGATCAAATAGGGGATCGAACGGGCGGCCCGCTCGGTTGGCGCCGTAAAGGATGCCATGAGATTCCGGGTTGATTGCACAGAGGAATGATCGGAGTGCGCCGCAAGGCGCATGAACAGAATCCGGCTTATTCGCCGCGCGCCGCTTCAGGGGAAACCCTCTTCGGATGGTTCTGCAGGGAAGTCCCCGCGTTCCGGAGGGTGGGCGATACTGGACTCGGACCAGTGACCCCTACCGTGTGAAGGTAATGCTCTAACCAACTGAGCTAATCGCCCTGAGGTGAAAACGCGGATAGTATACCATACTCCGCCGATGCTTTCAAGTAGCCGCCGAGGGCAAATTATATGATATAATATTCCGACTATGAAGATCACCGATGACATTCTCTACGTCGGCGTCAACGATCACGACGTCGATCTCTTCGAAGGCCAGTTCGAGGTTCCGCTCGGCATGGCCTACAATTCCTACGTCGTCAAGGGCGAGAAGGTCGCCGTGATGGACACGGTCGACGCGCGCTTCGGCGACGAGTGGCTCAGGAACGTCGCGGCGGCGACGGATCGCGTGGACTATCTCGTCGTCCACCACATGGAGCCCGACCACTCCGCGAACATCGCGAAGTTCGCGGCTGCCTATCCGGGCGCGAAGATCGTCTCGTCCATGCCCGCGTTCGCGATGATGAAGAACTACTTCGGCACCGATTTCGCCGACCGTCGCGTCGTCGTCAAGGAGGGCGACACGCTCGACCTCGGCGGGCGCGCGCTCGCGTTCGTCGGCGCCCCGATGGTGCACTGGCCCGAGGTGGTCGTCAGCTACGACGCGGCGACGAAGACGCTTTTCTCCGCCGACGGGTTCGGCAAGTTCGGCGCGAACGACAAAGTCGACCCCGAGGGGTGGGACTGCGAGGCGCGCCGCTACTACTTCGGCATCGTCGGCAAGTTCGGCATGCAGGTGCAGGCGCTTCTCAAGAAGGCGGCGACGCTCGACATCGCGCGCATCTGCCCGCTCCACGGGCCCGTCCTGCAGACGCCCGAGGAAATCGCCCACGTCGTCAAGCAGTACCAGACGTGGAGCTCCTACGGCGTCGAGACCGAGGGCGTGTGCGTCGCGTACACCTCTGTCTACGGCCATACCAAGGCCGTCGTCGAGAAGTTCTGCGAGATCCTGAAGGCGAAGGGCTGCCCCAAGGTCGCGTGCGCCGACCTCGCGCGCGACGACATGTACGAGACGATCGAGGACGGCTTCCGCTACGGGCGGCTCGTGCTCGCGACGACGACCTACAACACGGGCGTCTTCCCGAAGATGGAGGAGTACATCCGCCATCTCCTTAGGCGCAACTACCAGAACCGCAGGGTCGGCTTCATCGAGAACGGCTCGTGGGGTCCGATGGCCGCGAAGGGCATGAAGGACCTCCTTTCCTGCGCGAAGGGCCTCTCGTTCTGCGAGACGACGGTCACGGTCAGGGGATCGATGACGGACGACACGGTCGCGCAACTCGAGAAGCTTGCCGACGAAATACTGAAATAGCCCCGCGGGTCGCCAGATGAGAAACAGGGTCGCAGAGCACGTCGCAGCGCTGCCGAAGAGCGGGATAAGGAAGTTCTTCGACATCGTCGCGCAGTCGAAGGACATCGTGTCCCTCGGCGTCGGCGAGCCTGACTTCGACACGCCCTGGCACATTTCACGCGCTGCGGTCACCTGTCTCGAGAACGGAGGCACCCACTACACCTCGAACCTCGGCACGCCCGAGCTGAGGCAGGCGATATGCCGCTATCTCGAGCGCCGCTTCTGCGCGAAGTTCGACTGGAAGTGCGAGGTGCTCGCGACGGTCGGCGTCTCCGAGGCGATAGACCTCGCGATACGCGCCATCTGCTCCCCTGGCGACGAAGTGCTCTACCACGAGCCGTGCTTCGTCTCGTATGCGCCGACGATCCGCCTAGCGCACGCGGTTCCCGTCTGCGTCGAGACGCGCGTGGAGGACGAGTTCCGCCTTACCGTGGACGCGCTCGAGAAGAAGGTTACGCCCAAGACGAAGGCCGTGCTACTGAACTTCCCCTGCAACCCGACCGGCGCGACGCTTTCGCGCGGCGACATGGCGGCGATCCTCGGTTTCTGCGAGAAGCACGATCTTCTTCTTCTCGCGGACGAGGTCTACTCGGAGCTCAACTACGAGATTTCGGAGGAAGAGAATCTTAACGCAGAGACGCAGGGTCGCAGAGATGCAGAGAGTGGGGTGGTCAATGTGCTCCCGTCGTTTGCGGCGTTTCCGGAATACCGCGACCGCGTGATTCTGCTGAACGGCTTTTCGAAGTCGTGGGCGATGACCGGCTACCGTCTCGGCTATGCCTGCGGGCCGGACGATGTCATCGACGCGATGATGAAGATTCACCAGTACGGCATCATGTCCGCGCCGACGCTTGCGCAGGCGGCGGGAGTAGCGGCGATGGATTTCGGCGACAAGGACGTTGATCGCATGCGCCGCGAATACAAGAAGCGCCGCGACTGGCTCGTTCCGGAGCTCAACGCGCTTGGACTGAAGACGCTTATGCCGAAGGGCGCGTTCTACCTTTTCGTCGATGTGCGCTCAACGGGGCTTTCCGACGAGGAGTTCGCGCTGAAGCTCCTCAAGGAGTTCGGCGTCGCCTGCGTTCCTGGCAGCGCGTTCGGCGCGTGCGGCGCAGGGTTCGTCCGCATGTCGTATGCAACGTCGCTCGACAAGATCAAGCTCGCGGCGTCGCGCATCGCGAAGATGCTGAAGTCGATTTCGTGACGGGAGAAGGCGGCATGGGCGGCGAACGGACAGTGCTTGTGACTGGCGGTACGACGCGCATCGGCAAGGCGATTGCAGACGCCCTGCGCGCGGCGGGCTGGCGAGTCATCACGAGTTCCCACCGCGCAGACTCAGGCGCAGACATCGTAGCCGACCTTGCGTCGCCTCTTGGCGCGGCAAAGCTTTATTCCGAATGCCTTCGCATGCTTGGCGGAAATCCTCCTGACGCGCTTGTCAACAACGCGGCGCTTTTCGTTGGCGACGCTGCGGCGCTTGAGGCCGTGAATTTCGAAGCGCCGCGCAAGCTCACGACCTTGATGGCTGGGCGGGAGACTGGGCGTGGCGCTGTCGTGAACATTCTCGACTGCCGTGTGCTTGGCGGGGGCGAGCCGCGCGATGCATACGAGAGGACCAAACGCGAACTTCTTTCCGACACGAAGAAGTACGCCGCGCTTTTCGCGGACACAATTCGAGTGAACGCCGTCGCTCCCGGTCCTGTCCTTGCGCCGGAGGGCGTGAGCGAGAAGGCGGGCGAGATGCCGCTCGGAAGGCCGCTTCCGGAGGATGTCGCCCGTGCAGTCGTCTTTCTTCTCGAGGCGAACGCCACAACCGGCTGCATCATCCCGGTCGACGGCGGGCAGTCGCTTCTCTGAATGGGAGACAGTCTATGACTGCGGATTTTGACAAGGGGAGTGCTACTTGATGAAGAAGGGCCTTAAGTGGACAGTAGCGTTTCTTGCGGCGGTCGCCGCTTCGGTTTTCTCGCTAGCTGCGACAGCGGGCGAAGGCGAGGTGCTGCTGGATGTCGCCACCAATTATGCGCAGAACGTCAGCCATGCACGCTGCCTGACGACGGCGGAGGCGAAAAAGACGGTCGACGAGGTCTTTGCCAAGACCCCAGTCTATCAGAAGGCCGGACGCGCCGAGCGCGTCAAGCGGCTGATTGACGACGGCATGGCGACGCTCGTCCGGTACGAGGCGGACAGGGAGTGGGGGGATTCCGAGACTGCAGACGAGTCCCTGAAGCGGAAAACCGTCTACAAGCTATTCAAGAAGTGGATGGAAACGGAACTGCCGGAGAACGATGGCGGCAAGGCGCGCATCCATGATCGTCTCGGCGCAGGGACGGACGGCGACGCGGTTGCGGTCTATGCAGACGGAACGACCGAAACTTCGCTTGAATGGCTGTACGAAGGCACCATCATAGATCTGCTAGGCGCGGCGGAGTCGCTTGAACTGGCCGCCGGAGCACCGACCAACGCCGAAGAGGTCGTTGTCGTGGCGGATGTCGAGATTGTCGATCTTGCGTCGCTCGCGAATCTGGCCCATGTCGAGCCGGAACATGGACTCCCCGGCGAGGAGGATGCCTGCTTCGAGCATTCTGTGTGCGCCACTTACAACGTCGACATGCGCGTCAGGGAGGTTCGGCGCGGGAAGTGTCCGTTTCGCAGGTTCTGCTTTTCCGCGGTTCACGACGCGGTGAACGCTTCGGCAACGGGGGATTGGCTGTTCTTCCGCGGGATGACGCTTGAAGTCGGGCTTGCCCGCGTGGACGGCAAGCTGAAGATCAACCGCTTCGAACCCGTGTTTCCGTATCCGCCCTATTCGAAGGAGGGAATCAGAATCTTCAGGAAGGATTCTGACTGCGAATCGCCGTTTCGAACTGTAACGGGGCTGATCCCAGCTGATGCGCGCGAGTACACCGACTGGCGTGGCCTGAAAGACGATATCAGCGGCAGCCTCGTTGCATTGCAGTATGGCGATCGCGAACTGGCGCTGTTCGCGTCGACGACAAACCTAATCGAGGGTCTTTACGGAATCTTTCCGGACTATGGGCCGTCCGTGAAGATTACGGTGTATGGAGACGGCGAGTCCAACTTCGACTATTGGCGGAACGCCTGGTTTGCGGAATCTGCCGTGACCATAAGGTCCCTTGGCGAAGATGACGGATTCGTACGCACCAAGGGAGCCAAGACCGTTGCGGCGGGAACCTGTCCCGATCTCGATGTGTTGACCAAAGAGCTGTCCTCGATAGGATTTGCGGATGTCGCTGGGGCGACGTATGCGCAGGTGAGTCCGTACCCGGCAGATTCTGGCGCTTTTTGGACAGACGAATACATAAGGATGAGCGGTCTGGCGCTGGACGAAAGACTGAGCGGCGACGGATGGATCGTTCTGCCGAAGGACGGTGCCGCGAACGCGAAGTTCCTTGCATACGGGTGCGTCTGGTGGGAGGCTCGACTTAAACCTCCGGAAACAAACGATGTCCGCAGGGTCTCGTACGACAAGGCGCGGCTCGCGCGCGACGTAGTGCTTGTCTGCGGCTATGTGGAGGATGCCGCAGAACTTAAGGTGACGTTGGACGAAGACCGTGCGGCGGACGTGCTGGCGTTTGCGCTGCATGCCCGGCAGGCTGGCTTCGCGAAGGAATCCGAGCGCATCGCCTCCGCGCTCTTTGCGATAAAGGAAAGCGGAGACGCGGCGCTGTCCGGCATCAGGAAGCGGCTCGCGAAGATCGCCGCCGAATATCCCGACTTCGCGACATGGGAGAAGAAGGAGCTGGCGCGGAATGAAGAGCTTGAAAAGAGGAGGAAGGCCGATGAAAGCGACAGTGACGCCGAAGAGGAGCTATAGCGCACCGCGCTATCCGACGATCCATGAGATCGGTGCGCCCGATTTCGCCCGTGTGCCGACGCGCTGGCGCGGAATCCGCGCGCTTGCGTCGACGCTCGGCGCGGCGGCGATGAGCCTCAAGTCGCTTGCGCTCGACGCGGCGGCCGAACCGACTCCGAAGACGGCGTTGCCGACTGCCGTCGCGCCTGACGACGCATCGGCTAAACGCGACGAGAAGCGGGAAGTGCCGGCGACGGACGTGTGTCCGCTTCCGCCTGCGGCGCTGGCCGGCGACGGATTCGGCGCGTTCGGATGCATCGCGATGAATCCGCCGGTCATGCTTCCCGAGGCGGAGGCGCTGGAGATCATCGAGCGCGAGTTCGCGAAGCGCGGCATCGAGCTTGTCGATGCGCCGGAGCTCGACGGCGTGGAGGCGCCAATCAGCAAGCTGGAGCGGAGCCGCGAGGACAGAAACCTTGTCGCGAACATCATCCGGCGCAGAGCGCAGGGCGACGAGGTGCGGCGCAAGAAGCGCAGGTGGATGCTCGACCTTGGCACGAAGGACGGGAAGATCATGGTGGAATACATCTCCCGCGACGACGAGCGCGTCTGGGTGCGCGACCCCAAAGAGGAAGACGGCATCTACAGTACTGTGTCCAGTTGCCATATCCGCAGAGCCGCCGAAATGGCCGTCAAGGGCTTCAGTGCGCGGAAGGAGGGAAACCCCGTCAAGATCGGCGTTTTCTACGATCCGATGGCATGCGTTCCGAAAAGCGAAGTGGAGAAGATCTACAAAGAAGCAGACCCCGGACTTGATTGGAGCGCGAAATACGAGCTGACGGAGAAGCGCGGGCGTGAGCTGGCGGGCAAGAAGCTCGTCGCGCAGATCGAGGCTTTCTTCAGGCATCTTGCGAATGCACCTGACGCTTCATCTAACTGACCGCTGCAACCTCGCGTGCCGCTACTGCTACGCGCAGCACGGGACAAGCGACATGACGCTCGAGACCGCTCTCGCGGCGGTAGACGAGTGCACGCGCGGCGAGGAGAACCCGGGGATCATCTTCTTTGGCGGGGAGCCGCTTCTGCGCGAAGACCTCATCTTCGACGTGATCGACGAGTGCGAACGTCGCGCACCGCACCGCTTCCACTACAAGGTGACGACGAACGGAACGCTCGTGACGGATGCGTTCCTGGCGCGTGCCGAGGCCGTGCGTCTGCATGTGGCGGTGAGCTGCGACGGAGCGCCGAAGACGCAGGACGCACACCGCGTGGCGGCGTCCGGCGAAGGCTCGTCCGCGGCGCTTCTGCCGCGGCTGAAGGCCGTGCTGGCGGCTCAGCCTTACGCGCCGGTGATGATGACGGTGAATCCCGACACGGCCGCGGACTTCGCCGGGAACGTCCGCTACCTGCGCGCGCTCGGCGCGTCGTACCTTATTTCCAGCGTGAACTTCCAGGCGGATTGGGACGCGTCCGCCTGGCGCGCCCTCCGGCGTTCGTACAAGGAGCTTGCGGAGTGGTATCTAGACGCATACCGCCGCGAGGAGAAGGTCTACTTCGCCGCGTTCGACAAGCGCATCGCGACGCGCATCTGGCCTGGACGCGGCGCGTCGTGCCAGCTCGGACGCCGCCAGATATCGGTTTCGCCGGACGGAACATACTACCCGTGCGTGCAGTTCGTCGGCCATCCGGAATACGCTATTGGACGCGTCGGCGAGGGGCTTGACGAGACGCGGCGCGGATGCGTCTTCGAGCGCAACGAGCGCGCGAAGCCGTCGTGCGCGGGCTGTGCGCTTCTCGGGCGGTGCAACAACCGGTGCGGATGCCTCAACTTCTCGACGACCGGCTCGCTCAACGAAGTGCCGGCGTTTTTCTGCGAGCACGAGCGTTTTCTCATACCTCTTGCGGACTCGCTCGCCGAGCGGCTCTACGCCGAGCGCAACGCGATGTTCATCCAGCGTCACTACAATCCGGCTTTCCCTGTCGCGTCGATTCTCGAGGACATGACGAGTTGACGGCTGATGCGCGCCCCATTCAGTAGGCGAGACGCAGCTCGTCAAGCGTGCGGGCGATTTTGACGACAGGCCAAAGGCGCTTCCAGCGCGGGAGGTCTTTCCAGTAGGCGATAAGCTCTTTCATGCGGCCAAGGACCGGCGAAGGCCCGCACAACTCCGCTGACGAGGCATCGACGTATCTTGAAAGCAGCTCGCCTATGTCGTCGCGCATTCCTAGTTGGCGGATAAACGCCCGCCCGATCATCACCTCACCATCCTTTTGCGGTTGAAGCGGCAAGTCGCCATTCGCCACAATCGGCATCTTCGCGACGGCGGCGACTTTCCTGAATGCCTCCCAGTCGCACTCTCCGCCGTACATCTGCCGCGCGTTTCGCGCATGGACGGTGAGGAACCTGAGCGGAAAGGAATTGAGCATCGGCATAAGCGCGAGCAGCTCGTCGTTTCCGTCGAAGCCAAGTCGCGCCTTGACTGAGAATTTCCCCTCGCCCATCGTCTCGCAGCCGACGGTGATCATCTTTTCGAGTATGGCCGGCGTCCTTAGAAGCCCGCTGCCGCGCCCCTTGTTTCTCACCATTGGATAGGGGCAGCCGCAGTTGAGGTCTGCGGTGTCGTAGCCGGCTTCCTTTATCCGTAAAAGGCACGCGCGCAAAGATTCTGGATCTTTCCCGATGAACTGCGGAGTGACTTTGATTTGGTCACACAGAGATGGCGAGCCGCAGAACGAGTTGGAGGTTTGAGTTGGAGTTGGAGAATGGAATCGTGTCAATTCGCGATCTTTCAGCGGATCGAAGCCGGGGTTCGCCGAGAGGAACGGCGTTATGGCCTCGGTGAAGCCGGCCTCGCGTATCTGCTCCGCGAACGTCTCGCGGAAGCACCGTATCGTCACCCCTCTCAGCGGAGCCAGGATCATGGTTGCCAAC
>ONVK01000037.1 GCA_900321255.1 uncultured Lentisphaerota bacterium
GCGATGGAGGTCTCGGCCTACGGGAACTCCGAACGCGTGGTTCTCGTCGCGCGCTTCGACAACCTCGGCAAGGGCGCGTCCGGCGCGGCGATCCAGAACATGAACATCGTGCTTGGCGTCGCCGAGGCGACGGGCCTCGAGGCATAGCCGGCGCTACTTCTTCTGCTGCCACTTGCCGGCGTCGTCCTGGTACCAGGACCCGGCGGGTATCTTCTCGCGTATTTTCGCGGCGTAGCGCTTCTGGACGGTCTCCAGGGTGGTGCCGTTGGACTTTGCGATTTCGCTGAAGCGTTTCATTCTCTTGGCGTTCTCCTCGGCGATCAGGATTCGGTCGTCGTCCGTTGCGCCGGTGCGTTCCTCGAGCATCGCGCGGTTCGTGAAGCCGGCGGCCTTGCGGTCGACCATCTCCTTCACGGCCTTGTAGTTGCCCTTTGGCTTCTGCTGGTCTTCGTCGGCGAACGCCTTGTCGAGATCCTTGTCGACCTTGAGGTTGACGTCCATGGTGATGTGGATCGGCTTTATCTCGCTTTCGGTCTTGACCTGGATGCATCCCGCCGCGCAGACGGCCGCCGCCGCGAGCATGATGTGGGTTTTCATTTCTGCTTCTCCTTGCCTGTATGTCGTTTGAACTTAAGTCCGAGGTTGACAATCTCGTCGACATCGCCGTGGAAGGCGATGTTCAGATTGACAGGGACGGTTGTGTTCCCGCGCGTCGCGGAGCCCTCAATCTTGACGCCGAGGGTGGCGTCCTCCCCGTCCTCGCCGCGCGCGAGCTCGATCTTGAGCACGTTGTAGTCGAGGTCGGCGAGAACCTTCGCGAGGTTTCCGCGCTCCGCCTCCGGCACGCCGCCGAGCTCCAGGTTGTCGAGAATCGGATTCGGGTCGTCGATGCGCAGCTTGCCGGATTCTCCCGGCGTCGAGAAGAGGTAGGTGTTCTTGATGCGCAGCTCGCGCCCGCCCTTCAGGAAGAAAGGCATCTTCCCGTGGAGGCGCCCCGAGGCCTGTCCGCGGAAGCACGCGAGCCGCGAGAGGACCTGTCCGGCGTCGATGCCGTCCGCGAAGACCGTCGCGCCGGCGCTGAGCTTCTCGGGGTCGAGGAAGAGGGAGTAGAGTCTCAGTTCGCCCCCGCAGCAGTCTGCGCCCGCCTCGGTTACGAGGTAGGAGCGTTCCGTCGCGCGGACGCTCGCAAAGACGTTGGAAAGCGTGAAGCCGGCGAATTCCACCGCATCGGCGCGCGGGAAGAGCGGTGCGATGTCGCGGTGGTCGGCGATGCCGTCCGCGCCGAAACGCACTTTCAGCCCGTCGATGCGCGCCGGCTTCCCCCCGGTCACAAGCGAGGCGTCGACGTCGGAGAGCGAGCAGCGGGCCGTCCATGCGGGAACGGGGCGCCCGGGCGTGCATTCGCCGCTTGCGTCGAGCTTGAACGTTCCTGAAAACACAAGGTTTGAAATCGAAGGCGGAACTGCGCGCGAAAGAATGGAAGCGAGCACTTCGTTGTCCTGCGTGACGTGCGTCTCGGGGATGCTGGCCGTGAAGCTCCAGTCGCGCTTTCCGCGCACGGAGAAGTCGGCGTAGGCCTTCCAGTCGGTTCCGTCGAGCGTCAGGGCGAGGTCGCCTTCGGCGCGTATGAAGCCAAATCGCACGTGCGCCGAGGCGCTGTACGGCCAGTCAAGGAGAGTGCCGCTCGCGCGGATGCGGAATCCGTCGGGCTTTCCGCGCATGATGTCGATGTCGGCGGTCGCCTTTTTGGACGAGACGAGCTCGGCGGCCTTGCCTTTGAGATACGGAGAAGCGTCGAGTTCGAGCACGGGGATCGGCACATGCGTCAGGAGGAACGGAATCGAGAGGACGAACGCCGCGGCCGCGAGAACGACGGCAACGGCCGCGATGAGCAGCCGGCGCCGCCACTTGTGCGTTTTTCTCCCTGTCCCGTCCATATCCAGCCGTATTATATCAAAACTTAGGCAATGCGTCACAGCAAACCTGATTTATGGTATAATGTTGAAAAATATGAGAGAGCAACAGACGAGGTCCGTGGCATGAAGATTCTCCAGGTTCTTCCGGCGCTCGGGCAGGGCGGAGTGGAGCGCGGGACGGTCGAAATCGCCCGAGCGCTTGCCGACGCGGGCATTCCGAACGCTGTCGCGAGCGCGGGCGGGCGGCTCGTACATGCCCTTGACGAGCTCGGCGTCGAGCATCTTCGGCTTCCGCTTGACCGCAAGAATCCATTCACGCTGCGCAGTTGCGCGAAGAAGCTTGCCGAATACTGCGCTGCGAACGATGTCACGCTCATGCATGTAAGAAGCCGCGCGCCTGCGTGGGCGGTCAAGTGGGCGTCGAAGCGCTGCGGGGTGAAGTGGATTGCGACGTTCCACGGCGTCTACGGAACGGAACCGAAGTTCCTCAAGATTCCATACAACCGGGTCATGCTCCAGGGCGAGAGGACGATCGCGATCTCGGAATACGTCCGCCGCCACATCCTCGACACGTACAAGGGCGTCGATCCCGAGAGGCTTGTCCTCATACACCGCGGCGCGAACACGGGTGCGTTTAGCCCGGACGCGGTGCCGCGCGAGGTGTGGATGGCGAAGAAGACGGAGCAGTACGGCTTCGAGGCGGACCGTCCGGTGATAACCCTCCCAGGCCGCCTCACGCGCTGGAAGGGGCAGGAGATATTCCTCGAGGCGCTCGGCATGATGCGCAATCGCCGCTTCGGCGTGCTTATCCTCGGCTCCGACCAGGGGCGGACGGAATACTCCGACCATCTCCGCACGATGGCGGGGAAGCTCTCCGACGAGACGCGCGTCGTGTTCCGCGACCACACTTCGCAGATGCCGCTCGTCTATGCGCTGAGCGACATAGTGGTAAACGCGTCGTCCGCCCAGCCCGAGGCGTTCGGGCGCACGATCCCCGAGGCGCAGGCCACGGGACGGCTCGTCCTCGCGACGGCTCACGGCGGCGCGTGCGAGACGGTGAAGGACGGCGAGACGGGCTTTCTCGTTCCGCCGGGCGACGCCAAGGCGATGGCCGCGAAGCTCGACGAGATGCTCGAGATGCCCGAGGAGGCGAAGGCGAAGATGCGCGCCGCCGCGGTCGAGTCGGTGCGCGCGAACTTCTCCACCGCAAAGATGTGCGAAAAGACCCTCGCCCTATACCGCGAGCTCCACGGGGAGGCGAAATGAAGCGGTCGCCGCGGATACTGTTCGTCGGGAACTTCCTGATCCGCCATTGGGGGAACGGCAGGAGCGGGATCGACATGCGGCTGGAGGCGGGGGCGATCCGGAACGGCTGGCAGGCGCTCACGTTCTCGGAGCGCGACGTTGCGCGCTTCCTCGCGCCGTTCGGCTTCATGCGCAGGGTCGGCGCGAAGATGATGAACGACCGCCTTGTGAAGACGGCGAGGAACTGGAAGCCCGACTTCGTCTTCGTCGCGCACTGCGACTACGTGGCGAACGAGACGCTTTACGCGATCCGCGAGGCGGTGCCGGGCGTGAAGATAATCCACATCAACTGCGATCCCGTCGAGACGGAGCACTGCTGCGAGCAGATACGCCGCCGCATGGACTCGTGCGACGCGATCTTCGTGACGACCGCGGGCGACAAGCTCAAGGAGTGGACGACGGGGAAGAACGTCGTAGGGTTCTACCCCAACCCGAGCGACCCGTCCTTCGAGGTCGAGGACAACTCCGCGAAGACCGAATTCAGATACGACCTCTTCTTCGCGGGAAGGCCCGCCGACGCGGACCAGCGCAAGACCCTTCTTGCGGAGCTCCTGCCGAAAATCGATCCGAAGGTGCGGCTCGGGTTCTTCGGCATGGGCCGTCCGCTCGTCGTGGGACGCGCCTACGAGGAGGCGATCGCGGAGTCGAAGATGGGGCTCTCCATAAACCGCTTCGAGGGATGGAAGTGGTACGCGTCCGACAGGCTCACGCACCTCATGGGCAACGGACTCCTCGCGTTCCAGTACGAAGGGAACTCGATGCAGGACTTCTTCACGAAGGACGAGACGGTGTACTTCCGCGACGCGGGCGATCTCGCCGACAAGATCGCGTTCTACAACTCGCACGACGACACCAGGCGCGTCGTCGCGGCGGCGGGGATGCGCAAGTACAGGCGGCTTTTCGACGCGCGGCGGGTGCTCAGGTACATGGTCGAGACCGCGGCGGGCGAGGCGCATTCGGAGCCGTACGAGTGGGGCTCGGAGGTGTACAGGTGATTTTCGAGGCGTTCAGAAGGTTCCGCGCCGAGACTCCGGACGCGCCGGCGTTCCTCGTGTCGTCCGGCGACAGGTCGGTCCCGATTTCGTGGCGACAGTTCACCGACGACATCGCGGCGGTGGTATGGGCGATCGGGAAGTACTGCCCAGGCGCGACAATCGGCATCCTCGGCGAGAACTCGTACCAGTGGATAGTCGCGCACGCGGCCTGCCTCCTTTCCGGCTCGGTCGCCGTTCCGCTCGACGTCAACCTCACTGCGGACGAGATATGCGAGAGGCTCGAATTCGTGGGCGCGAAGACGATCGCCCACTCGTCGCTATACGGCGAGAAGGCGATCGAAGTGTCGCGTCAGTTCGCTCGCCGCCGACAGCTTCATGGAGGGAGGCCATACGGACGAGGCGTTCGCGCTGTGGAGCGGCAGCGGCCCCGCGAGAACGCGCGCCGACGGTTCGCCCGCCGTCGCCACGATAGTCTTCACGAGCGGCACGACGACGGTCCCTCGCGGCGCGGAGCTGACCCTCGCCGCGATAGAGTCCTTCGCGGCTACGGGGTCAAAGGCGCTTCCCATGGGCGCGGGCGAGCGTTCGCTGATGCTCCTTCCGCTGCAGCACATCTTCGGCATATCCTCGACGTACCTGATGCTCGTCAATGGCGTCGCGCTCGGCGTATGCCCGGACTTCAGGCGCATATACGACGCCGTGAACCGGTTCCGGGTGGACTTCGCCTTCCTCGTCCCCGCGCTTGCGGACATCCTCGCCGCGAAGTGCGAGCAGCACGGCGTCAGGAGGCTCAAATGGGTGCTTGTAGGCGGGGCGCCGATTTCGCCGCGCACCGATTCGCGACTCGCGGCGCTCGGGATCCGCGTCGTGACGGGCTATGGCCTCACGGAGACTGCGGCGCTGTACTCGCTCGCTCCGCTCGGGGAGCGCACGCGCACCGGGAGCGCCGGCAGGGTTTCCGGCCTTCCGGAGGTCGAGACGAAGGTTTCTGAGAGCGGCGAGCTGATGGTGAGGGGACCCAACGTGATGCTCCGCTACCACCGCGCACCGGAGGAGACTGCCAGGGTGCTTTCGCCCGACGGATGGTTCAGGACGGGCGATATAGGGCGCATAGACTCCGACGGCTTCGTCTGGATCACGGGACGCGCGAAGAGGACCATAGTCCTGTCGTCCGGCAAGAAGATCGCGCCCGAGGAGCTCGAGGGCAGGCTTCTCGCCTGCCATGGAATCGCCGAAGTCGTCGTGACCGGCGAGTCGGAGAGCCGCACGGTCACGGCGGAGATATACGCGGAGATTCCCGAGAGTGACGTGCGAGAGGCGGTCGCGACGGTGAATCGCGAGCTTCCCATCTACAAGCGGATCAAGCGCGTCGTCGTGAGGGAGTCGCCTTTCCCGCGGACGTCGTCGGGCAAGATACGACTTCCCCTCGCGCCTCCTCCTCCGGCGAGACAGCGTCCTGCGCATCGCCACACGCTTCCCCTGCCGCCGGTCCCGCGCGGATGGTGGCTCGCGCTTGCGCTTCTTGGCATCGTGGCGCTTGCGCTTGTCGTGATAGCGGTATGTTTCATCGTCTATCTGGGGGCCGACTGATGCACAAGCGGCAGAGAAAGAGGGTGATCCAGCGCATGCGCCGTCCGTTCGAGTGGCTCGGCATCGCGCTCGGATTCCTCGTCCTCGCTCATCTGCCGAGGAGGGCGATGCAGGCCGCGTGCGACTTCGGCGGGGCGGTGATGCATTTCTTCGACAGGCGCGGGCGTGAGCTTGCGCTCGCGAACCTGCGCATAATCTTCGGCAGGGACGTCCCCGGCGCAAAGAAGATCGTCCGCCGCAGCTACCGCAACATGGCGCGCGCCGTGGGGCATGCGTTCTGGACGTGCCGAAACGCCGCGAAGCGCGCGGCCGCCGCCGGGGAGATGAGCGAGGAGGCCAAGGCGTTCCTCGCCGCGAACCGTCCGGCGGTCACCGTCTCCGCGCATCTCGGATGCTGGGAGATACTCTCGCAGCTTGCATATCTTGAGGGGCATAGCATGATGTCCGTCGCAAAGGACATCGGGACGAGCGCGATGACGTCGCTCCTCATGAAGGCGCGGCGGTCGATCGGGCAGGAGATAGTCCGTGCGGACGGAGCGTTCCGTCCGCTGATGCAGGGCTTGAAGGACGGCAAGTCGCTCGGACTTCTTGTCGACCAGGTGGTCAAGCCGAGGAACGGCGGCGTGTGGGTCCGGTTCTTCGGGCGCCCCGTTCCCGTCTCCGCGGCGCCGGCGTTCTTTGCGGCGAAGGGGAAGGCCCCCGTGGTGATCGCATGGTCGCGCCCGCTCCGCGACGGACGCTACCGCTGCGAGCTGATTCGCACCTACGCTCCCGGCGCCGCGCGCGACATCTGGGGCTTCACGCAGTCCTGCATAAGGGATCTTGAACGCGTCATCCGGCGCCACCCTTCGTGCTGGGTCCTGAACTACAGGTATTTCCGTAAGCGGCCGACGGCGGAGGATCTAGCGCTCCTCGCGTCGCGGGAGGCAAAGGCGGGGGCGGAGAAGTGACGAACGGATATGCGTTGATGTTTTCATGGGCCGCGTCGCATGCCCTTCGCGTGCTGCGCCGCAGAACTGACCGCCTGGATTATGGTATAATATAGCCAAAGTGGATACGGTTCCGGATATTCTCGACGCCGAATATGACTTCGTCGCCAGCCTTGGCTACGATTGCCATTGCGCGACCATGCTCAGGAAGTTCGGCCTGAGATCGTGCTCGTCGCCTCTTGATTGGCTTACCGCAGCTCCGCTCGAGACGCGTCTCAGACTTGTCGAGACCCGCTTCGCCGGCTTTCTCGAAAAGGGCAACATGAAGAAGCTCGAGAAGGAGCCTGGCGCCCCCGGGAAGGGCAACGACCACTACGAAGACACGGCTACTGGGCTGAGGTTTTTCCATGACTTCCGCGAGACGCTTCCCTTTGACGAGTCGTATTCTCAGGTGAAGGCGAAATACGACCGTCGCATAGCGCGGCTCTACGTAAACGTCTCCAGGGCGAAAAGGGCGCTGTTCGTCTGGTGCGATCCCCTCCATCCGCTTGCGGAGGACGTCCGCGCGGATGCCGAATCGCGGCTGCGGGCTGCGTTTCCGGGCAGCGACGTGAGACTTCTGCCGGTCTCGTCTGACGACGACTTCGCTCGCATCAGAAACCCGGCCGCCTCGGCCATGCACCGCCGCACGGAGCGACTGAGGCTCCTCATACGCTGCCTCACGTGGCCGCACCTGACCCGTGCGGGCAGAAGCGCCGCGAGGCGCAGGCTCGAAAAAAAATGGGGGCTTGAATGACGGAGATCGGCAAAGGCTCCCGCCGCGTCTGCCTGCGGCTTCCGGACTCACGGCTCTGCGTCAAGCGCTACCGCGACGACGACGGCGTCGGCGAGACCGTGAAGCGGGAAATCGCGCGCTTCCGTTTCGACCGTCGGCGCAGCACATGCGCACAGGAGTACGACTACATCCGGTCTCTCGCGGCGAAGCTGCCGCCTGAGGTGTTCGCCGTCTTCCCGGAGACGATGGAGCTGAGGGATGATCCTGTCCACGGGTGGCATCTCGTCGAGAGTCTCGTCCTCAACGGCGACGGCTCGGTTCCGGAGAGGTTCTCGCGCACCTGCCGCGCGGCTGACGCGGACACGCGCCAGCGGCTTCTCTGCGCGTTCCGCGACCTTGCGCACGCGTTCGAGGCCGCGGCCGTCAGGTTCTACGATCCGCAGAATGTGCTCGTCCAGTGGGAGGGCGGGCCCTTCGAGGGCGCTTTCAGGCTGAGGATCGTCGACTTCGAGCCGGCGTCGCGCGCGTTCCTCCCGGTAGACCTCCTCTGCCCGGCGTTAAGGAGGATGAAGCTCCGCCGCCGCGTCAGGAGATATCTCTGGCAGCATGTTGCCGCGAAATACAACCCGCTTCCATGGCGCGAAAGGGCGGCGTGGGACGCGATCATCGCGGAGAAGGGGCCGGGGATGGGCCTCTCGGGCTGCCGTGCGTTTCTTGAGAACAAGCTCGTCAACGACATTTTCTACGAGGGGCTCTTCAACGGGAAGCCGTGCATCGTGAAGTGCTCGTCGCGCGCGCCCGAGTCGATCGAAAACGAATACGAGCTCGCCTCTCGCATGCATGCCGCAGACCCAGTGCACTTCCCCGACGTGTACGCCTTCTCGCCGGGGCCCATGGCGTTCGTCGTCGTCGAGAAGATCGCCGGCGGGCGGTCTCTCGAGACCGAGCCGGCGGACGGATTTGGCGACGACCTTGTGGCGATAGTCGACGCGCTCCACGGCGCAAACGTGGTCCATCGCGACATTCTGCCGTCCAATTTTCTCGTTGCGCCGGACGGTCATCTCAGGCTCATAGACTTCCAGTTCGCAGTCGACATGGCGGTGAAGAAGGTCGACCCGTGGCTACTCCGCCGCCCTGCATACCACTTTCTGGTCTTTGCCGCCGCCATGGGGCCGAAGGGCGCGTGGTGGGACGACGCGGCGTTTGTCGACTTCCTCTTCCCGTTTCTCCGCGGCCGCATCGCCTCCCGCATAGGCCGCCTGCGCTTTGAAATCCCGTTTTCCCCCATTGTCCGCATACGCCTGGGTCTGCTTGCCGGCTGCATGAAGATCCAGCGGATGTTCACCCGTCCGGGCTCCCGCAAACGGCAGTCCATAGACCGCAGACTGGAAAGGTTCTCATGGTCAAGTTCTTCGTAAAGATCGTTGTGCAGGTGTTCTTCTGGAAGCCGAGGAACTGGCGCAAGGGCTTCAAGGCAAAGCTCGAGTCGCGGCTCTATTCGATCGCGATCCGCCGCCGCGCGAAGTCGTGCGGAAGGGGTCTCCTCGTCCTCGGTCCTGGCGTCAACGTCACCTCCAGCACGACGATCGGCGACGGCGCGGGGTTTGGAAAGCGCGTCAAGATCTTCGGCGACGGCCCTGTTTCCATCGGCCGCCGCGCCGTGCTTGCCGAGGATACCGTGGTCTACACGCAGGTGCACGACTACGACCACTCCGACGTGCTTCCGTTCGGCTGGGGCTTTACGTATCCCGAGACGAGCATCGGCGACTACGCGTGGCTCGGGATAAAGTGCATAGTGCTTCCCGGCGCCCGCATAGGCGAAGGCGCGATTGTCCAGGCCGGAAGCGTAGTCATGGGCGTCGTTCCTCCGTGCGCCATCGTCGCGGGAAACCCCGCGAAGGTCATCGGATGGCGGGATGTCGAGCACTACAACAAGCTCAAGGTCGCTGCAGGCGAAACGCCCGTAATGCCCCCTGCGGGGGAGTCGAAGGTTCCAAGTTCGAAGTTGGAAGCTGGAAGTTCGAAGTCGGGCGCCGAAAGCTCGAAGCTGCGTGACGACCGCCTCGCCGACATATTCTGCGGCGTGTTCTCCGTGTTGCCCGAAGAGGCCGTTGCGATGAAGTACAAGGAGCATCCTGCATGGGACTCCGCGGGGCAGATGGCGCTTGTCGCCGCGATCGAGCGCGAATACGGCCGGTCTCTCTCCCCCGGGGAGATATACCGCCTAAGGTCGTACGCCCAGGCACCGTCTTCGACCTTGACCGCGACGGGACGGCCGTGATAGACGACGGCAGGGAGGTTTCGTACAGGGAGCTCGCGTCTCTCTCGGCCGATGCCGTCAGGGGGCTTGAGCCGCGGACGGTCAAAGTCGTCGTCAACGGGCAGGACCTCGCGACCGTCGCGCTGTTTGTGGGCTGCGTGAACTCGGGCGTTGTCCCGCTGATGGTCCCCGCCACGATGGACCCAGGGCTTCTCGCGCGGCTTCGCGCGACGTACGAGGGGAGGCCGACCTCGCAGGACCTCTCGCTTCTCCTCACGACCAGCGGCTCCACGGGGAGCCCGAAGCTCGTGCGCATCTCAAGGGAGGGGCTTCGCGCCGACAACAAGATGAGCGAGCGGCTTTTCGGGTTCGACGCCGCGACGCGCATGACGATGATACTGCCGATCTGCTACGCATGGGGTCTTTCCGTCGCCTGTTCGGTGCTTGAGGCGGGCGGGACCCTCGTGATGACGCGGCGGACCGTGATGGACGCGGAGCTCGCCGACGTGATGCTTTCGTCGCGCGCGACCCATCTCGCCGGCGTTCCCTACATGTACGAGATGCTGGAGCGCTTCAGGTTCTTCGAACGCGATTTCCCCGCGCTCAGGGGGCTTCTCGTCTCCGGCGGCGCGCTCGCGCCGGCGCTGAGGCGCAAGTTCGCCGAAAGCGCGAAGGCGCGCGGGATATCCTTCAGCGAGGGATACGGGCAGACCGAGACGACGGGCGTCATGTCGACGATAAGGACCGATCTCATGCCGGAGCGCATCGGCTCGATCGGAAAGGCCGGCGAAGGCGGCCGCTTCAGGGTTGACGACGGCGAGCTCGTCTACGAGGGGCCGATCGTCGCGATGGGGTACGCCGTGTGCGCGGAGGACCTTCTCAAGGGCGACGAGTGGAAGGGGGTTCGGCGTACGGGCGACCTGGCGACGATCGACGCAGACGGGTACGTCACGCTCACTGGGCGTGCCTCGCGCTTCCTCAAGATATTCGGCAATCGCGTCTCTCTTGACGAGGTAGAGAATCTCGTGAAGGACGGCTTTTCGGGCGCGGGATGCGCCGCTACCGGCGCGGACAACGACCTTCACGTGTTCGTCGCGCACGCGTCTGCCGGGGACGTGGGGAACTTCCTGGTCGGGAAGCTGCATTTCAACGCGACGGTGATGAAGGTGCATGCCCTAGATTCGATTCCGCTCAACGCGAACGGCAAGACGGACTATCCGAAGCTGAAGGGAATGTGCCGATGACCACGCCTTCTCCCAGAGATGCCGGGCTGAGCTGCGTCTACGACCTGGCGATTCCCGTTGGCGCCGTGGAGATGGCGGCCAACGCGCTCAGCGCATACGGGATTCGCCACGGCACTTCGCCCGATACGATCGGCGGTTCCCGGGACGTCCTTGCCGTGCATGTCGTTCCGCCGGGAGGGGCCGTTCCGCCGGACGACGAGCTCAAGAGCTCTCTTGCGGGGCTTTCGGCCCGCTATCCCGGCGTCAGGTTCGAGCTTGCCCTGGTCGTTTCGCGGCAGGGGGTCCCCACGCGGGTCTGGAGCCGCGTCGCGCCGGGCATCGCCCGCGTGGAAACCGATTTCCACGTCAAGGAGACCATGCCGGGCGGAGGCCTCTTCGGGCACGACCCCCGCAATCTCGCGGCCGTCTTCGCCGGAATCCGCACGAGGAAGGGGCCTTCCGGCGCAGGAGGCGAGGATATACAGGGACTGCTCGGCAAGTCCGTCTCCGGAGGCTGGCACCGCAAGGGCAATCTGCACCTCTGGGGAGGCGTCCGGCTGCTTCGCTTCAAGGTGCGGAAGGATGCCGTCAGGGAGGCGCCGCTTCATTCGAGCGAGACGCCGCTGAAGGCGCTGCGCTTCGGCCGCACCGTCTGGATGCTCGTCAGGCAGAGGGGCGCGCTCGAGGTCGCGCAGATGTCGGGCAAAAGCCAGTCGAACGCCTTTGAGCACGTAAAATGGGCGCTTCAGCGGGTCTTTCACCCCGTTGCGCTCTTCTTCTGGGCTCTGGCGGTCCGAAGGCGCAAGTTCTCCCATTTCCTCCTGCTCGGCTACAACTGCGAGATAGCGTTCCGCTTTCTGATGGCGAACGGCTTTCTGGACTCGTCGCTCTTCGCCTGGGCTGGCTGCTGGGGGCCGGACATCATGGTGGATGCCCTCGGCCGGCTCGGCGACATCAGCACCGGCAGCCTCGCGTTTGCCGGCGCAACCGACATTTTCATAGACGTCGACACGGGCGTGATGATGCATTCGCGCCTCAAGGTTGATCCGGCCTCCCCGACGGGAACCGCCGATGCCGAGGCGGCGAAGGCCGAGCTGCGCTCGCGCGTGGCGCATCTGAGGGAGAAGTTCCTCCGCCAGCTGCGCGACGACGAGCCGACGCTCGCGGTCGTCAAGATCAGCCCGTCGGAGCGTCTCGTCGGCGACGAGTTCGCGCGGGCGATCGTCGACAGGCTGAAGGAGATGGGCGGGCGGAACTTCCGGCTTCTCGTCGTCTGCCAGAAGGCGGACGCGGCGTTCTTCCCGAAGGAGCATCCCGACTACGAGCTCCGCACGGTCGCCGCATACAACCCCGACTGGCGGGCCGCGACTGAGCTTTCCGGCGACCGCCTCGGCTGGATGAAGATCTGGCGCGAGTTCGCCCCCGCGCAGAAGATCGTCCAGCACAAGACGTACAAGTTCCAGAAGGGGAGGCGGGCGGCAGGATGATACCCAAGATACTCCACTACGTCTGGGTCGGCGGCGCGCCGAAGCCCCCGCAGGTTCTCGCGTGCATCGAGAGCTGGCGGCGGCTGTGCCCGGGCTGGGAGATCCGCGAGTGGGGCGACGACTTCGCGGCCACGGTAACCTGCCGCTATGTCCGCGAGGCGCTTGCGCACCGCAAATGGGCATTCGCGTCGGACTGGATACGGCTTCACGCCCTCGTGGCGTGCGGCGGCTTCTATCTCGACACGGACATGGAGATGGAGAAGCCCTTCGACGACTTCCTCGGGGAGAAGTTCGTCATCAGCTGGGAGCGGATGAACGGCCGCACGAACTTCAACTGCGGCGTAATCGGCTGCGAGCCGGGGAACGAAGTCGCCAAGGGGCTTCTCGCCCTCTACGACGGCCTCGCATTCGTCAGGCCAGACGGCGAGCTCGACCAGACGCCGAACACCGTCCGCTTTATCGACCACTTCGCCTCGGTCTGGGGCGTGCATCCCTCGGAGGACGGGATGGAGACCGTCCGATTCGGCGACGGCGGGGTCGTGTTCCCGTGGACGTATTTCCTCCCCGGCGGCGGCTATACGAACCATCGCTACGACGCGTCGTGGCTTGATCCGTGGCTCCGCAAGGTCTGGCTAAGGGCGGGCAGGTACAAGCTGGTCCGCTTCAAGCGGCGGAAGGAGGCCTCGGCGTCCTCCCCCGTCGTGCTGCAGGACGGCGAGAGGCGCGTACTGTCGCTTCCGATCGGAAGCCGCAAGCGCGTGGCGCTCGTGCGGACGGAGGTGTCGCATGGGTAACGGCGTCCCGCTCTGCGTCTTCGTCTCCGTAGTGCGCGACCGCGCCATGTACGCGCGGCTCGTGCGGGACAACCCGAACAACGCCGGCGGCGAGTTCGTCGAGTTCGACAATCTCGCGGAGAACCTTTCGGTCACGGTGCGGTACAACTCTTTCCTCGACTCGTGGGACTGTTCGCGCGAGGCGTGGTTCGTGTTCGTCCACGAAGACTACGAGTTCCTCGAGCCGGTCGCCCCGATCCTCGGGAAGGCCGACAGGCGCTGCATCTACGGGACGTGCGGTGCGCGCTCCGTCCGTCCCGGCGACGATGTCGTATGGGCCCTCAACTCCAACCGCGACGGAACGGAGCTCGGGCTGTACGGCCGTCCGTTCTCCGGAGAGCCTGCCGTCCTCACGGCGGACTGCAACTGCCTCATGGTCCACTCGAGCCTCG
Source organism: uncultured Lentisphaerota bacterium (assembly GCA_900321255.1). GTDB lineage: Bacteria > Verrucomicrobiota > Kiritimatiellia > RFP12 > UBA1067 > UBA1067. The sequence goes on from ONVK01000037.1 coordinate 13,706, forward strand.
TCAGGGAGTTCGGGCTCAGGTTCGACGAGAGGCTGACGTTCGACCTCTATGCCGAGGATTTCGAGATCGGCGCGTTCGAGAGGTTCGGCATCGCCACGAGGATCCTGGGCGTCGCTAACCACCACTATTCGTTCGGCAACATCGCGCCGCGCTTCTTCGCGCAGCGGCGGTACCTGATGGACAAGTACAGGGACGCGAGCCGCGTCTACGCGACGACGACGAAGCAGCTCATAGGGCCGGTTCCCCTCGTCCTCGCGGCGAAGCGCGCGAACCGCCGCAGGAGGCGGTTCGGGTGGCTGCGGCGCATCGGTCGCTTCTTCTGGTACCGCAAGTATTCGCGGGACGGGTACATGCGGCTCCGCGTGCTCGGTTTCCGCGCCAGGTTCCGGGCGGCTGGGAAGTATGCGGAGCATATGGGGTTTTAACACAGGAGACTGCGATCGATGGACGACAGGACTAAGCGCGAGGAGACGGAGAAAAAGGCGTGGGACACGCTTGTGTCCGGCGCGGAGTGCTTCCGCAAGGGCAACATCCGGATCTTCGGGAACATCAGGCTACTCAGGTTCAAGACCGGGATCGGCGACTGGACGGAGCTCCCGCTGCATCCGAGCGAGACGCTTCTGAAGACGTTTCGCATGCGGCGAACGGCGTGGGCGCTAGTCAGGCAGAACGGCGAGCTCGACGAGCGGCAGGTCCCGATTGCAAGCGACCGCGACGTGTTCGTGCGTCTGAAGCTCGCGCTGAAGCGCGCGGTCCAGGCGCCGGCGCTCTTCGCCGCCGGGCTCTTCACCAGGCGCCGCAGATACTCCCACTTCCTCCTGCTCGGGTGGAACTGCGAGGTGGCGTACCGGTATCTGCGCGCAAACGGATTCCTCGACTCGACGTTCTTCGCGTGGGCCGGGGGGCTTGACTGCGAGGGGATGCTCAACGCGCTGCGGCATTTCGACGAGCTCTTCACCGGCGAGCTCGCGTTCGCGCCGGGCGGGCACGGCATCTTCCAGGACCTGGCGACCGGCGTCAGGATGCACTCCCACTGGGCTCCGTCCGCGGACGGGACGCTCCCGGACATCGAGGAGATGAAGTCCGAACTGCGCTCACGCGCCGCGCATCTCAGGGAGAAGTTCTACCGGCAGCTCAGGGACGACGAGCCGACGCTCGCGGTCATGAAGCTGAAGCCGGCCGACTGTCCCAAGGGGGACTTCCACGCCCGCAGGCTTCTCGCGCAGCTCCGCGAGATGGGCGGGAGGAACCTGCAGCTGCTCATCATCTGCCAGCGCGCCGACGCCGTTCATTTCCCGGCCGAGCATCCAGACTACTTCCTGCGGACGGTTTCGCGCTACAATCCCGACTGGCAGGTCGTCACCGAGCAGCTCGGCGACCGGTTCGGATGGATGAGAATATGGCGGGAGTTCGTCCCGATGCACGTCCTGAAGCAGAACAAGAAGTACAAGTTCGACAGGTAGTGCCCATCCCCCATTTATGGTATAATCTTCCCCATGAAGCGATTTGAAGAACCAGTTCTGGTTACGCGCCCGTATCTTCCGGACCTCGATGCGTTCAAGGCGGGGTGCGAGGAGATATGGGGCAATCGCTGGCTGACGAACAACGGCCCTGTGCTCAGGCGCTTCCAGGGCGCGCTTGCCGGGTACATGGGGGTCCCGGAGAGCAACCTCTCGCTGTTCGTGAACGGCACTCTCGCGCTTGAGCTCGGCTTCTATGCGGCGGGGCTTTCCGGGGCGGATGTCGTCACGACGCCCTTCACCTTCGTCGCGACGAGCCACGCGCTGAGGCGTGTCGGCGCGAATCCGGTCTTCGCCGACGTCGATCCCGAGACGCTGTGCCTCTCGCCCGAGGCCGCGGAGAGGGCGATGACGCCGCGTACGAAGGCGATAGTCCCTGTCCATGTCTACGGCCATCCATGCGACGTCGACGGGTTTGCGCGGCTCGGCGAGAAGTACGGCGTGAAGATTATTTACGACGCCGCCCATGCGTTCGGGACGGGGCTTCATGCGTTCGGCGACATGTCGATGTTCTCGTTCCACCCGACGAAGCTCTTCCACAGCTGCGAGGGGGGGCTCCTGACGTTCCGCGACACGGCTTTCGAGGGGCGGCTTGCCGAGCTCAGGAACTTCGCGATCAAGGGCGAGCTTTCCTGCGTGGACGTCGGCACCAACGCGAAGATGAACGAGCTTCAGGCGCTCATGGGCCTCGAATGCCTCAAGGCGATGGATTCGATACTGGCTTCGCGCGCCGAGATACACGCTGTATACCGCGAGGCGTTCGCGGGCCGTTCCGACGTCGTGTTCCCTGATCCTGCGGCGTTTCCTGCGCCGCGGGGCTTTTCGCCGAACTATGCCTATTGCCCGGTCCTCTTCAGGGACTTCGAGACGCGCGAGAGGATATGCACGGCTCTCCGTGAGCGGTGCAACGTGTTTGCGCGGCGATACTTCTATCCGCTGCTCACGGACTTCGCGCCGTACTCGTACGGGAGGGGGACCTGCCCTGTCGCGGAGGATGCCGCGCGCCGTGTCCTGACGCTGCCTACCTATTTCGGCCTTTCTGTTGACGATGCCCGCGCGATAGCCGGCGACATTCTGGAGATGCTGTGACGATGCGGGAGATAAACGTGCTTCTTACGGCGGTAGGGCGCCGGACATACCTCGTGGACTATTTCAGGGAGGCGCTCCTTCCCTGCGGGGGAAAAGTCTATGCGGCGAACTGCCTGCGGGATGCAACGGGGCTGATGGCCGCCGACGGTTTCGAGATCGTGCCGAAGAGCGCAGATGACGGGTATGTGGACAGGCTTCTTGAGCTTTGCCGCCGCTGGCGGATATCGCTTTTGTTCTCCCTGCACGACTGGGACGCCCCGGTCATAGCGAGGAGCAGGGAACGTTTCCTCGACGCGGGGACCGTCCCCGTCATGGCCGACGCCGATGTCCTCTCTGCCTGCCTCGACAAGTACGCGACCGCGCGAGAGATGAAGCGCATCGGGGTGCCTGTGCCGTGGACTACCCTCTCCCTCGACGAAGCTGCGGAGGAGATGAACTCGCGGGGCTGCGAGATGGTCGTGAAGCCCCGGTGGGGGCAGGGCTCCGTCGGGCTGTTCAAGGTCGGTTCCGGAGACGAGCTCGAGTGGGCGTTCCGCCTGTCTGATTCCATTGCGCGCCGCTTCGCCTCCGCGTGTCCGGAGATCGACGCCGGGGAGCCGCAGGTCGTCGTCCAGGAGTGCGTCAGGGGCGTTGAATACGGATGCGACGTCGTAAACGACCTCGGCGGGAGGCACCGCCGTTCGTTTGTCAAGCGCAAGATGGGCATGAGGGCCGGCGAGACCGACGCCGCGGAGAGCGTGGAGCTGCCGGAGCTAGAGGCCCTCGCCGCGCAGGTCGGCAGGTGGAGCCGCCATCTCGGATGCATGGACTCCGACTGGATCGTAGGCGAAGACGGCGTTCCGCGCCTGATAGAGCTCAACCCTCGCTTCGGCGGCGGATACCCGTTCACGCACGCCGCAGGCGCGAACATAGTCCGCGCGTGCGTGGACTGGGCGCGGGATGTCGACGACGGCGCGTGGTGCGCCGGATTCCGGCCTGGCGTCAGGGCGTTCAAGGAAATAGGGATACATGTGTGCGATGCGTCTGACTATCCACAGGCTTGACGACTGGGGCACGAACGAGGTGTTCGTGCTGCGTGAGGACCTCGTTCCCGTCGCCTGCGGCGGAAACAAGGCGAGGATTGTGCTCAAGCTCATCGAGGACGCCAGGTCAAGAGGCGCCGACGCGATCGTCGGATACGGCAACAGCCGGTCCAACATGTGCCGGGTCCTAGCCATGCTGTGCGCGCGCGAGGGAATGCCGTGCACGGTCGTGTCGCCTTCCGACGACGGCGGCGCGAGGGTCGAGACGGCGAACAGCCGCATCGTGCGGCTCTGCGGGGCGGAGGTGGTCGCGTGCGAGAAGGGCTCTGGCGTCGCGACGGTCATCTCCGGCGTGATGGATCGCCTGTCAGCCGCGGGTCGCAGGCCGTACTACATCTTCGGCGACTGCAGGGGCGTAGGGAACGAACGTGTGCTCTCCTCCGCATACGAGGAAGTCGCCTCCGCCGTCTGCGAATGGGAGCTGGAGCACGGCGTGGCCTTCGACCGGGTCGTCGTGGCCGTGGGCACCGGCAGCACTTACGCCGGCCTCGTCAACGGTTTCCGCGCCAGGTCCCGCGATGCCGCCGTAACCGGGTTTACGATCGCACGCGGGAAGGACGCGTGCGTCGAGGCTCTTTCGCGCTTCACGGACCGGACCGTCGACATACGGGACGACGCGCTTTCCGGCGGCTACGGCGACGCCCCGCAGGAGGAGCGGCGGTTTCTCGTGGACGCCATGGCGAGGTATTCCGTGCTTTTCGACCCGGTCTACTCCGGGAAGGCGCTGTGGGGGCTGAACAGGCTTGCGGCGGGAGGCGGAATCAGGGGCGAGCGCGTCCTTTTCGTCCATACGGGCAGCCTGCCGCTTGCAATAGACGGACTGGAGGGCCTGGATGGCTGAGATTGTAAAGGTCGAGGACGCTTCGCGGTACGACGTCGCGCAGTACGAACGGCTGTTTGGACAGCTCCCGCACTTCAGGATGCGCGGCGAAGAGCTGATGGCGTACATAAGGAAGATTGTGCGCCACGGCACCCTGTACGCGGTAGACGACGGAGGGAAACTGCTTGGACACGCGGGGTTCTACGCGAACGACATGGAGAAAAAGGCGGCGTACTTCTCCTCCTTGGCCGTCGATTCGTCCCTCCGCGGACAGGGATGGGGCGACAGGCTCATGGACCGTGTCTTCGAGGACTGCCGCCGCGTGGGGATGAAGGATGTCATGGCCACGGTGGTGAAGACGAACGCGCTCGCGATCGAGATGTACAAGCGGCGCGGATGCAGGTTCACCGAGTGCGAAGGCGACCCGTCGCGCTTCAGCATCGCCTTCCCCATGGACTATCCGCGCCTCTCGGTGGTATGCCTGGCCTACAACGCGGCGCCGTACATCCGTCAGGCGCTCGACGGGTTTCTTATGCAGAAGACGCGGTTCCCGTTCGAGGTGCTGATCCACGACGACGCCTCGACGGACGGCACGGCGGACATAATCCGCGAATACGCCGAGAGGTTCCCGGACATAATCCGCCCCGTGTTCCAGAGGGAAAACCAGTTTTCGAAGGGAGTCGCCGCGTCCTCGGCTTTCCTGTGGCCGCTCATTCGCGGGAAGTATGTCGCGATGTGCGAGGGTGACGACTACTGGACCGATCCGCTCAAGCTCCAGAAGCAGGCCGACTGGCTCGATTCGCATCCGGGGAGCGCGGTCTGCTTCCATCCGGTGACGGTGCATTTCGAGGATGGCTCCCGCCCCGACTCCGTCTATCCGGCACAGAAAGACTGTCCCGACGGCTTTACCTTCCAGGGGCTTCTCCGGCACAACTTCATGCAGACGAACTCCGTCGTGTTCCGCTGGAAGCTGAAGGGCCGCGAGGGGGAGGTCCCGACGGACATCTCTCCGCGCGACTGGTTCACGAACCTCATCCACGCGGAGAAGGGCCCGATAGGGTTCCTTCCCGACGTGATGGGCGTGTACAGGCGTCATTCCGGCGGAGTGTGGTGGAACGCGTCGGATGCTCCGGACGCGTTCTACCTGAGAAACGGGCTGCGCCATCTCGCCTTCTACAAGGCGGTGAAGAAGCGCTTTGGCTACGACAACCCCGCGGCCTTCGACCTCGCCGCGAACACGATGGCTGCGCACATCCGCGCGGGGAACGCCGATGCCGCCGCGGATGTCGTCAAGACTTACCCGGAATACGTCGGCAGGGCGCTTGGGGCGACAGAGGAGCGCGACAGGCTCGCGCGCGAACTCGCCAGGGCCCGCCGCAGGTTCGCGCGCACCGCCTGGATCGCCGCAATCGCCGTTGCCGCCACCGTCCTGATGCTGCTTTCGGCGATCCTTCCCTGAATCAGCGGTAGTCGATGCGGATTCGGTTGAAGAGGACGAGCGACCGCTTCTTGCCCCAGCGTACCCTTTCGACGCCGGGGAACACGCGCTTCCTGTCCTCCTGCCGCTGGCGGAGGGCTATGAGATCGCGGTCGTCGTTCAGGTAGATGACGTGGTCGATGGCCTGGAGCCCGCCTAGGCTGTACTTCGGCGTGACAAGCGTGCCGCCGCCGAGGAAAGCGCCGTAGATGCCGAGCGAACCTATGGAGCCGATGACGTATCCGCACTTCGCGATCAGCGCGAGGTCCATGTATCCCCTGTCGCTGCCGTTGAAGTCGACGACCATGCTCTCGATGCCCTGGGGGAGCGCCGGAAGCAGCGTGTCGCGCACGTAGTCCGGCTCGTCGGAGAAGAAGTAGAACTTCGCATCGGGCTCGAGCGCCCGGACGATCTTTATCGTCTTCGCGAAATACTCGGCCGTGCATGGCACGCCGTACGCGACCGACGAGATGCAGAGATCGCCGCGCCTCACGTGCACGGCGCAGGACGGGCGGCTCTCCATCTCCGCGGCCACTGCCGACGACCTCTCGTCGAGCGCCGGGCGGAACTTCTCCCTCAGGAGCTCCCTCAGCCCTGGCAGGTTGAAGCATCCCTTCGGAAAGCCGCCGAGGTACGCGGACGGCTCGATTTCCCCGAGCGAAGAGACCTCCGTCAGGTCGACGAAGCGGCTCTTCTTCGCCGCTGCGGTCTCTTCGTCCGTCGCCACTTCTATCGGCAGGTCGGGGAACGCCTTCGGGAAGTCCCAGTTGCGCGCGAAACGCCCGTTGATGTCCTTGCCGTCTTCCCTGAACCACGAGATGTCGTACTTGACGCGCGCCTTGCCGCCAAGGAGCTTGGCGACGGCGAGTCCGTACGAGACGAAGTTTATCTGCGAGCATATCCCGCCGTCGACATGCACGACGATGAGGTCGCTTCGCTTCGGGAAAATCGAGCGGAGCGCGTTGCGGAGACGCAGCAGATAGTACTGCGTCTTCGTCTTGGCGCCGATTGCGTCCATCTTGCGCTGCAGCTTCTTCGCGTGCTTTCCCTTCCTTTTGGCCCTGTGCGCCGCGATCTCCTCCCTGCTGCGGTAGTCGCGCACGGCGTATTCGCCTTTCAGGAAGTCTGCGATCATCTTGACCTCGATCCCGAAGACCGGGGCGTCGGGCGCGTAGCACTTGAAGTCGAAGGCGATCCTGCGCACTCCTGGCAGGGGGGTCTCGTCTATGCGGTTTTCGAGGCTTCTGCCTGTCTCGAGGTTGACGATCAGAAAGTCGAATTTGGCGTTCGGATACTTTTCCGACATGATCTCGATCGACTTGCGGCCCTCCTCGGGCGACACGGGGGCGGGCGAGACGGGCGTGTCTATGGTCACGAGCAGTACGCTCTTCGACGACTTCAGCAGCCTGTCGAGGCGCGCCGCGCGGCGGGTGTATTTCTCCATGACGGCGGGATACTGGTCTTCGAGCGGCGTTCCCTGCACGAAGTCGTGCATGAAGAAAATCCCGGAGCGGACGTTGCGCACCTCTTCGTGCCCGTATGTGTCGTTCCTGCCCGCCCACTTCAGGTCCTCGAGATTCATCCAGTCCTTGAATTCGCTGCAGATCGTGCGGCAACGCTCGGATGGCGGCGGCGTTCCCACCCAGTCCCAGGGGAAGGATGCGAGCTGTAGCCCGGCCTGCCGCAGCGTCTGGGAGCAGCTGCACGCGAAGCCGAGGGGGACGACGAGATCATATGTCTTTGGCATAGGCGACATTATACCATTTCAGCCCTTGTTCGTGGGAAAATATGGTATAATTCACGCATGGCAGCAGGCAAGGTCGAATACAAGCGGGAGTTCTTCGACAGGGACTACACCCTGAAGGAGGCGTACGGGCGCGTGTGGAAGTATGCGCGCAAGTATCGCCTGAGGCTTGCCGTGGGCGTCGTCTGCGGCATGGCGACCGCCGGGACCCTCGTCCCTTTCTTCCAGATAGTCCAGCCCGCGCTTCATCACGTCGAGTCGCATGACGCTGAGGTCGTCCGAGAAGAGTCGCCGCAGGCCGCCGAGACGTCTGCCGATGCGCAGGCGAGTCCCGAGAAGTCGAAGAAGAACGCGTTCGAGAGGCAGATCGAGAAGAACTCGAAGCTCCCGAGCTGGTATCCGAAGATCGAGAAATTCGCCGCGAAGTGCGGGATAACGATCCAGACGGAATCGGGGGGCATGGCGGGGGCGCTCCTTCTCATCGTGCTCGTCGTCATACCTGCCGTCGCGCTCGTGCGCCTGGTGCTCATGTACCTTAACCACTACTGCCTCAGCTGGTCCGGGGCGCATGCCGTCGCCGACATAAGGCAGGAGCTTTTCGACCACGTGGAGCGCCAGGGGCTGGAGTTCTTCGGCCGTGTCGACATCGGGCAGGTGATGACGCGCATGGCGTCCGACCCGCAGCAGATACAGATCATACTGTCGACGGTCCTGTCCGAAGTCGCGATGGCGCCGTTCGAGATATTCGTCTCGATCGGCTTTATCATATGGTTCGCCGTGACGAACCACATGCTGCCGACGCTGTGCCTCATCTTAGTCGGCTTCCCGCTCTTCGTGATCCCCGTCCAGGCGCTCGGCAAGCGCGTTAAGAAATGGGCCCGCAGGTCGATGGAGCGCGGCTCCATGGTGGGCTCGAAGATCATCGAGGTGATGACGTGCATCAAGGTCGTCAAGAGCTACAACACCGAGGACATGGAGAGCCGCCGCTACGCGTCGACAAACAACTACTTCCTCAAGTCCACGATGCGCGGCCTCAGGATCAGCCTGATGGTGGGGCCTTCCGTCGAGACGGTAGGCATATTCCTCATATGCGGCTTCCTCGTGTGGTGCTTCGTGGTCGACATCAGGATATCCGACGTCGTGCCGATGCTTGCGCCGCTCCTGATCATCTACAAGCCCATCAAGCAGCTCTCGAAGCTCCAGGTCCAGATCGAGACTTCCATGGCGGCCCTGAACCGCATCTACTCGCTTCTCGACGTGCACCTCGAGCTCCCCGAGAAGCCCGGCGCCGTCTCCAAGAAGTCGTTCGACTCGAAGATGTCCTTCGAGAACGTCTCGTTCCGCTACGGCACTGCCGAGGTGGACGCCGTCTCGCACGTGTCGTTCGAGGTCCCGCGGGGCAAGGTCGTCGCGGTGGTCGGCGGGACGGGGAGCGGCAAGTCGACGCTGTCGAGCCTGCTGGCGAGGTTCTTCGATCCGAAGGAGGGCCGCGTGACGATGGACGGCGTGGACCTGCGCGACATCCGCATATCGGATCTGCGCACGCTGATAGGAGCGGTCGCGCAGGAGTCCATCCTCTTCAACGACACCATAGAGGAGAACATCCGCTACGGCACGCCGAACGCGACGCACGAGGAGATCGTCGCCGCGGCGAAGATGGCGAACGCGCACGAGTTCATAATGGCGCAGCCCGAGGGGTACGGCCGCGTCGTGGGCGAGAAGGGCTTCGCGCTCTCCGGCGGCGAGCGCCAGAGGATCTGCATAGCCCGCGCGATCCTGAGGAACCCGCCGATCCTCGTCCTGGACGAGGCGACGAGCGCTCTCGACACCGTGACCGAGCGCATCGTCCAGGACGCGCTCACGAAGCTCATGGAGAGCCGCACGACGTTCGCGATAGCCCACCGGCTTTCTACGATACGCAACGCCGACCTCATACTCGTCATGGATCACGGGGCGATCGTCGAGCGCGGCACGCACGACGAGCTCTACGCGAGGGGCGGCGTGTACAGGAATCTCTGCGACATGCAGAAAACCACATGATGTCCAAGCCTGCAAAAATAGCGATCTTCGGGGCGAACGGCTACATCGGCCGCCACCTCTCGCGGCATTTCCTCTCGCTCGGCGTTCCCGTTGACGCGTTCGACGTCCAGGAAGAGCCGAGGGTCGAGTCGGCGGCATACTCGCGGTGCGACATCTGCGACGCCGGTTTCTGGGAGAGGTTCGAGCCGCGGGGGTATTCGGCGATATTCTTCCTCGCCGGGCTTTCGGGCGTCGAGAGGAGCTTCCGCGAGGCAGAGGCCTTCCTTAAGGTGAACATCGGCGGCTTCGCGTCGCTGCTGCGCCGTCTGGAAGACATGGGCGAGGCTGCGCCGCGCATCGTATTTCCGTCGTCCCGTCTCGTCTACGACGGCGGCTCGACCGTCGACGAATCGTCGCTGCGCCGTTCGCGCTCTGTCTACGCCGCGAGCAAGGTCGCGTGCGAGGAGCTCCTCTCGGCCTACCACGACAGGTTCGGCCTGCCATACGTCGTCCTGCGCATCTGCGTTCCCTTCGGCGACCTCTCCGACTCCGGGTATTCCTACGGAACCATCGGTTTTTTCATGTCGAAGGTCAGGGAGGGGAAGCCGATCACGGTCTACGGCGACGGCTCCTGCCGCAAGACATACACGTCGATTGACGACATCTGCGACATCGCGGTGCGCTGCATCGACGCTTCCGTGCCGAGCGGCGTGTACAACGTCGGAGGACACGAGTATACGCTCAGGGAGGTCGCGGAGATGATCTGCGCCCGCACGGGGGCGACGTGGGTTTCGGTTCCTTTCCCAGAGGAGGCCAGGCGGGTCGAGATGGGCAACATCGCGATGGACAGCGGCAGGCTCGACGCGGCCATAGGCAAGACGGAATACCGGCGGCTTTCCGATTCCATCGATTCCATATGAAACTGCGGGCGGGCGGATGAAGATCGTTCTCTACAAGGACAATCTCGCGACTGGGAGGGGGGCCGACAAGGCCATCTGCTCGCTTGCCGACGAGCTCTGCCGCCGCGGCTACGACACGACGATCGTGACGGGCCCGCAGAAAGTCGCGTTTTCCTTCCCCGTAGGCTCTGGCGTCATGATCGAGCACCGCGGCCGCGGGGAAGTCGCTGATTTCGTCTCCGGCTTCGATGTCTGCATCGCGGCGGGCCCCAACGAGATACTCGACCTTACCTGCGGCGGCAAGGCGCGGGTGCCGGCGAAGACGATTGTGGAGCTTCTCGTCTATCCGAAGGGTTTTTTCAAGTGGAAGCATCCGGTCCGCAACCACAGGCTCAAGAAGGCGCTCGCCCTCGCCGACGTCGTGCAGATACAGATAGCCGGGTACGCAGAGAGCCTGAGCCCATTCGTCGACCCGAAGAGGATCGTCGTCATAGGCAACTGGGCCGATGTCCGCGAGCCTCCGGCAGAGAAGGGCGATTCCAAGGTCGTCCTCTATCCTGCGGCAATCAACAAGAGCAAGAACCAGCTGCTCCTGGTAAAGGCGTTTGCGCGCATCGCCGCCGACTTCCCCGGCTGGGAGCTTCACCTGTACGGCAGGGCCGTTCCGAAGTACGGCGAGAAGTGCAGGGCCGCCTCCGGCCCCCTGCTTGGCGGCGGGAGAGTGAAGTTCTTCGATTTCACGAGCGACCTTCCCTCGGTCTACGCCGCCTCCGCGTTCATGGCCTATCCGTCCCTTCTCGAGGGCTTCCCGCTCGCGATGGTCGAGGGCATGAAGTACAGCCTGCCCGTCGTTGCGGTAGACGCGCTGCCCGGAGTGCACGACATGGTGGTCGACGGCGAGACGGGCATCGTCGCCGCGCCGACCGTGGAGGCCTACTCCGAAGCCCTCGCGCGGCTCATGTCGGACGACGCGCTCCGCCTGCGCATGGGCGCGAACGCGCGCACGTTCTGCGAGGAGAGGTATTCGCGCGAATGCATACTCGCGCAGTGGGAGCGGCTTCTGAAGCGCGTCGCGGGAGAATAGGGTTATGGAAAAGTACGAACTCGAAGATTCGCTCAAGGAGGAGATCCGATCCCGCACTCTCGGCGAGGGGTTCATCAAGCTCGTCCAGTCGGTGCGCAGGGGCGGCGAGAGGTTCAGGATTTCGCTCAGGCCCGTGGAGATCGGCGGAGTGCGCAAGTACCAGGCCGAGATGTCCGAGGGGCGCGACGTCCAGGTGAAGAACTTCGACGCCAACGGCGCGGCGGAAGGCGTTGAGGAGATCATCGCGCAGAAGGGCGCGAGGGAACTCCACCTCATCACCGCGGCTGGCGATCTCCACGTCCGCGTCACGAAGAAGGGCCATGTGCTCGTGTCGCGTTCCTCTGGCGTCGAGCGCGAGGCGGTCGTGAGGCCGCACGACAGGGTGAAGAACCTGCCTCTTTCGCAGTTCGATTCGGCGGCATATCTCAAGGCGGCCGATCTCGCCGACGGCGACGGCAGGATCCGCGCGTCGATGCGCGGCAAGTACGACCAGGTCAACGAGTTCCTGAAGGTCGTCGCCGAGACGGTGGGGCCGGCGGGGAAGGACGCAGCAAGGCCCTTCACGGCCGTCGACTTCGGCTGCGGCAAGGCGTATCTTACGGTCGCGCTCTACTTTTACCTCGTTCATGTGCTTGGCTACTCCGAGGCGAAGGTAGTTGGCGTTGACAGGCGTGCCGATGTCGTTGGTTCGGCGCGGAAGATGGCGGAGAAGCTCGATGTCGCGGACAGGGTGGAGTTTGTCGAATCCGACATCGGCGCGTACAATGCCGAGAGCGTCGACCTTGTCGTCTCGCTCCATGCCTGCGACACGGCGACCGACGAATCGATCGCGAAGGGCGTGGAGATGCATGCGCGCTACATCCTTTCCGCGCCGTGCTGCCAGCACGAGCTCCAGAAGACGATTGGCCCCCAGTCGTCGAAGCCGTTTGCGGGGCTTCTCCGCCAGGGCATACTGCGCGAGAGGCTGTGCGACATACTGACCGATGCGTTCCGCGCGATGATACTTCGCATCCTCGGCTACAAGGTGCAGGTCATGGAGTTCGTGTCGAGCGAGGCGACGGCGCGGAACATAATGCTGAAGTGCGAGTACGGCGTGAAGCCCGGCCAGCCCGGCCCCGTCGGCGAATACCTCGAGCTCCGCGACTGGTGGAAGGTCGTTCCATGGCTCGAGACGCGCCTCGCGCCGCTTCTCGAAAAGCACCTCTCCCGCTACGATTGAAAGACGAGGCCTGCGCTCTCCGGCCTCAGATTCGCGGCAGATTTTCCGCGGCCCTGTTTTGTGCTGGGCTGGTTTGCCTGTCAATGTGCGGCCACGGTTCGGGTAACGGTACTCCCTGTGCAGGGCGGGCGATTTGCGCGTCCTTCGACC
>ONVK01000102.1 GCA_900321255.1 uncultured Lentisphaerota bacterium
CTCAACCACTGCCTCTTCAACCTGACGAATCTCGTCCTGCTTTTCGTCGTCCCGGGTTAACCTCGACATACGCGGAGGAACGATGGACGAACAGACAAAGCGCCTGCTGCGGCGATACGCCGCGAGATACGAGAAGGCGGATTTCCTCGAAGGCGATCCGTCGCGCTTCATGCATCTCGTGACTGGCGCGGCAAACCAGGAGGCGACGGCCTTCGTCGCCTCGTGCCTCAGCTTCGGCGCGAGGAGCCAGTTCCTTCCGCGCATACAGTGGCTCCTCGACCGCGCCCGCGGCGATATGGACAAGTGGATAAGGGCCGGCGCGTTCGAGCGCGACGTGAAGCACGGCGATTCGCGCTGCTTCTACCGATTCTTCACCTACTCCGACATGCACCGCTTCTTCGCGCGCTACCGCGAGATAATGGAGCAGCACGGTTCGCTTGGCGGCTTTGTGCGCGACTCTGCGAGCGGCGACGCCACCGCGGCAGTCGAGGCGATCTGCCGCCGATTCAACGAAGGCGAGCCATGCGGCGTCGTGCCGAAGGACCCGCATTCCGCCTGCAAGCGAGTCTGCATGTTCCTGAGGTGGATGGTCCGCACCGACTCGCCCGTAGACCTCGGGCTCTGGGCCGGCTTCATCGACCGCCGCACGCTCGTCATCCCCTTGGACACGCATGTCGTGCAGGAGGCGCGGCGGCTCGGGCTTCTCGCAAGCGCCTGCACCTCGATGTCCGTCGCACGGCGGCTCACGGCGCAGCTCGCGGAGGCCTTTCCAGACGATCCCGCCAAAGGCGACTTCGCGCTCTTCGGATATGGCGTCGACGAATCAAGCGCAGCAAAGAAGGGAGATAGCGAATGAGCGGCGCCACGATTCTCGAAAAGGCCGCGGCCGCACCGCGCACGCTCACGCGCGGCGAACTTGCCGCGCTCATCGACTGGCCAGACCTGGACGCGCTCTTCAAGGCGGCTTATGCCGTGAAGCTCCGCGAGATTGGCCCTCGCGTCTCGCTGAGGGGGCTTGTCGAGTTCGGGAATGTCTGCGAAAAGGACTGCCTCTACTGCGGCATCCGCAAGTCGAACGCAAATGTGCGCCGCTACCGCATGACGGCCGACGAGATCGTCGCCGCCGCAAAGCGAGCGAAGGACGCCGGCTACGGCAGCGTCGTCCTGCAGTCCGGGGAGTTGACGGGCGAGGCGAACGTCGCGTTCGCAGAAGAAGTCGTCCGCCGCATCCACGCCGAGGCGGGCAACGAATTTGGAATAACCTTGAGTCTCGGCGAGCAGACGGAGGAAACGTACCGCCGATGGAAAGAGGCAGGCGCACATCGCTACCTCCTTCGCATTGAGACATCGAACCCGGATCTATACGCGAAGCTCCACCCCGCGAGCCATTCATGGAAAGCGCGGCGAGACTCGCTAAGGGCGCTTAGGAGATGCGGCTACCAGGTCGGGACAGGGATAATGTCGGGGCTTCCCGGGCAGACGACGGACGACCTCGCCGCAGACATAGAGTTCTTCGCAGCCGAAGACATCGACATGATCGGCATGGGGCCCTACATTCCCCACCCCGACACGCCCCTTGGCGCAGGAGTGTCGCTCACAGGCGACGCGGCGAAGAAGCGGCTTGAGCTGGGGCTCAGGATGATTGCGGCGACGCGCCTCCATCTCCACGACGTAAACATCGCCGCGGCGACTGCGCTGCAGGCGCTTGCCGAAGACGGGCGCGAACGCGGGCTTCTCGCCGGCGCGAACGTCGTCATGCCGAACGTCACGGACACGCGCTACCGCGCGGACTACCAGCTGTACACTGGGAAGCCCTGCATTGGCGAGGCCTCCGACCTCTGCCGCGGCTGCATGGCGCGGCGCATCAAGTCGATTGGCGAAGAGCCGCTTTGGAACGCACGCGGCGATTCGCCGCACTGGAGAAAGAGATGAAGATCGCAGTCGGGCTTTCGGGCGGAGTCGATTCCGCAGTGGCCGCACTTCTCCTGAAGCGCGAGGGGCACGAGGTCACCGGCATCACGATGAAGCTCTGGCGCGAAGGCCGGTATATGGGCGGCGGTCGCGACGCATGCTTCGGCCCGGGCGAAGCTGATGACATCGCGGCGGCCGAATCGCTTGCCGCGAAGCTCGGCATCGGCTACCGCGTCTTCGACTGCTCGGAGGAATACGAGAAAATCGTCCTCGACTACTTCCGCCGCGAGCGCACTGCGGGGCGGACGCCGAATCCCTGCATCGTCTGCAACCGCAACATGAAGTTCGGGCTTCTCCCGAAGATGGCCGCGAAGGAACTGGGCTTCGACAAGTTCGCGACGGGACACTACGCGAGGATCGTTGAGCGCAGCGGCCGTCTCGCAATCGCCCGCGCCGCGGACGAGGGGAAGGACCAGAGCTATTTCCTCTGGGGGCTTTCGCAGGAGCAGATCGCGCGCGCGATGTTTCCGCTCGGCGCGCTCTCAAAGGGCGAAGTGCGCGAGATCGCGCGAGAAGCTGGGCTCCCAATGGCGGACAAGGCCGACTCGCAGGACTTCTACTCCGGCGACAGCAACGAACTTCTCGATACCGAGGATCGCCCAGGCGACATCATGACGACGGACGGCAAAAAACTCGGGACGCATCGCGGCTACTGGCACTACACGGTCGGGCAGCGCCAGGGCCTCGGCATCGGCGGAGGGACGCCCTTCTACGTCGTTCGCATCGAGCCCTGCCGCAACGAAGTGGTGGTCGGGCGACGCGAAGACGCCGTATCAAGTTCGCTCGTTGTCCGCGACCTCAACTGGCAGGGAATCGCCGAGCCGACAGAGCCGGTGACTGGCTTCGTAAAGATCCGCTCGACCGGGAAACCAATCGGCCCTGTCACGCTTGAAAACGGCGTCCTACGCGCCTCGTGCGATCTCTTCGGCGTCGCACCGGGGCAGTCCGCTGTCCTCTACGGAGAAGACGGCACCATCCTCTGCGGCGGCATAATCGAGAAATAGCTTCTACGAGCGCCTCGACACAAAGGTGCAGCGCTTGCCGGCGTTGTCGCGAACAATGGCCTGCCACGCAGGATTCGGAGCGGCGTCCGCAGGAAGCGGCTTCGGAGAGAAGTAGTCGTACTGAACAAGCGAAAGCTCGGCGCGGTCGGGATATTCGCGCAACAGGCAATATCCGATGTCACCCCAATGCCCCGTCGAAGGAAGGCCGGCAGTCTGCCCTACAAGCCCTGCGCCCCAGTGCCTCAGCGAACGGGTGACATACCACCGGTGGTTGTGACCGTGGATGTAGCCGCAGCAGTTCGTCGGCGCTTCCTCGGTCCCCATGATCAGCTCGCCGAACTTCCGCGCCGAGCTGGACGTGTTGCCCTTCCCTGGTTCGCCAAGCTCACCTGCCGGATGGTGCGCCATGACAAGCAGCGGGCGTTTCGACGCGGCGCACTCGGCCTTCAGCCATTCGCGCTGGGCGTCGTCAAGCGCTCCAGACGTGATCCACTTGTCTGTCTCCTCCGGCTGGCCGAGGGTATCGGCCATTATGTAGTCGAAATACACGCCGTGAACTTTGCTGACGATGCGCCCTGGAACAGGCGAACGATCGGCGTACTCAGGCCAGAGCTCGAGGAAGCTCTCGCGGCGGTCGTGGTTTCCCATGCCGATCGTAACCTCGATGCCGGCATCGAGAACTGGCTGAAGGAGACGGCGCGAAAGCTCGTAGTCTTCCTTGCGCCCCCAAAGATACGCAAGGTCTCCGGGAATCAGCATCTTCGCCGGAAGCGGATCGAGCGCAAGGACGCGGGCAATGCACTCCACGAACTTCTCGCCCTGGTACTTGGGAGAATTCCAGTTCCCCACATGGCAGTCGGACAGAATCGCAATCAGCGTCTCGTCCTTTCGCAACGATCCGAAAGTCGGAATCGTAGAACAGCCGCCTGCACCTAAGAGCGTGACAGACGCCGCCGCACACCCCTTCAGAAACTCTCTTCTGCTCGTATCCATGTCTTGCACCTCTTTAAGTATTCGCGTCAAGCTGGTAGTAGATTCTCTGGATATCAAGAGGGAAAAGCCCAGGCACCTTGCCGCGCAGCTCGTGTTCAAGCGACGCAGGGCAGCAGGTGAACTTCACAGGGAGGCCGATGGCGCTCGCTATTGCGTCTGCATACGGCATTGACGAAAGAACGGTCTCCGCAGTCGTCTGGGGCCCGAGGTTAGTGTTGTTCACGACCCCGGTGAAAGGCAGCCGGCACGCCTCCTCTATCTCGCGAAGGACGTCAAGCGCATCCTCCGGCGTAGATGTCAGCGGGCGCGACGCGTTCACGACGGCGAGCATGTCGTAGTCGCCCTCGGCGCGGATGTCGTCAACATACCGTCCAAGCGCGAGCGCCCCGCGGTCATCGCCACCGACATCGACGACGACGCTGACGGCGCGGTCGGCGAAAAGCGCGTACGCCTCCTTCGGCATCGCGGGGAAGTCGACGTTCGAGTTCGCGTAGCCGCTCACGACGAGCTCAATCCCCTCTGCGGCGAGACGCTCGGCAGAGTCCTTCGTGCGGAAATAGGGGTTCACGATATCCAAGTCCGCGACCGCGACACGCGGCACGGCGCTCTTCAGCTGCCGCGCGAAATTGAGCGCGACATTCGTCTTGCCGCTGCCGTAGTGGCCCGCGAACAGTGTGACACGCTTTGCCATCGGGCGGCGATCACTTCCCCTTGTTCGCGGCGCAGGCGTGAGGGCACGCCGCGCAGCCGTGTGCGCACGAGCCTGGCATCGAGACGTCCTCGCCGGTCCAGCAATAGGTGCAGAGCCGCTCGCGAGGAAGGCCGATCGCGGCGACGAGATCGTCGACAGTCTGGAACGCGAGCGAAGTGAGGTTCAGCTTCTCGCGTATGAATTCCACCATGCCCTTGTACGGCTCTCCTTCTGGATCGACGTATTTCGCGATGTCGGCGTTCTCCCCCTCGTGCCCGCGGACGTAGCGGCGGGTGATGAGGTCGTATTCGCTCTTCGAACGCGAGAAGTTTATGAATCGGCACGGATAGAGGAGCGGCGGACACGCGATGCGGACGTTAACTTCCCCGCAGCCCTCCTTGAAGAGACGGTCCGCCTGCTTGCCTAGCTGCGTTCCACGCACGATCGAATCGTCGCAGAACACGAGGCGGCGGTCCTTGATGAGCCCCGGGATTGGTATGAGCTTCATCGAGGCGACCTTCTCGCGCTGGCGCTGGTCCTGCGGCATGAACGACCTCGCCCATGTCGGCGTGTACTTCACGAACGGACGCGCGTACTTGATCTTCGCCTCGTGGGCGTAGCCGAGCGCGTGGGAAGTGCCGGAGTCGGGGATCCCGCACGCTGCGTCGACCTCTGCAGGATAGCGCTTGGCGAGCGCCGAGCCGCAGCGGTAGCGCGCCATCTCGACGTTGCGCCCCTCGTAGGACGAGGCGGGGAATCCATAGTACACCCAGAGGAACGAGCATATCGCCATCTTCTCGCCGGGCTCGATCACCGTCTCGGCGCCGTCGGGCGAAAGCGCAACCATCTCGCCTGGACCGAGGTCTCTGACGTATTCGTAGCCGAGGTTGGGCAGCGCGCAGCTCTCCTGGAGCGCGATGTACCCCGTCTCCTTGCGGCCAAGCACGATCGGCGTGCGTCCGTAGCGGTCGCGGGCGGCGTAGAGCGTTCCGTCATCGGAAAGGAGCAGGAGCGTGCAGCTGCCCTTAACCTTCTCCTGCACATAACGAACGCCCTCGACAAGAGAAGACTGCGTCGCGATGAGCGCGGAGACGACCTCCGTCGGGCCGACCATTCCGCTTGTCGTGGAATACTGAAGCTGGGCATTGTGCTCGAACAGCTCCTTCTTCAGCTCGTCGATGTTCGTTATAAGCCCGACGGTCACGATCGCAAACGCCCCGAGCTTAGAATGCATCACGAGCGGCTGGGGGTCGGTGTCCGATATGACGCCAATTCCGACGTTTCCGGCGAAGCGCGTCACGTCGTGCTCGAACTTCGAGCGGAACGGCGCGTTCTGGATGTTGTGGATCGACCGCTGGAAGCCGCCAGGCCCCAAGACGGCCATTCCGCCGCGGTGGGTGCCGAGGTGCGAATGGTAGTCCGTGCCGAAAAAGAGGTCGCTTACCGCGTCCCCCTTTGAAACAACGCCGCAAAGTCCGCCCATT